>CAZUXQ010000045.1:1670-9750 GCA_964624425.1 uncultured Sutterella sp. | reverse complement strand
AAGCTCACCATGTGCGGAACAAGAAAACGAAGACCGACCGGCATCGAAAATGGAGCAGCCTGAAACCCCAAAAAAAAAATCCTCTGCGATCGTGTTGGAGCTTCTTTTAGTCAGGCCTTACTCTTCCCAACAACTCGTTGAAGCTCAAATCAGGCGTCGGATAAAAGTTCTTCAGCTTCTTGCTGGCACCCGCCAAGCCGCTCTCGAAGACGAGCGGAACCGGAACATCGGTTCAAATGAGCTTCTGCGCCTCTTCGCAGCTTGCGAATCCTCTCCTCCTTCACGGCAGCGAGTCTCTTGTCGAGCGCCGCATCAACAGTTCAAGGTGTGCTGAGAAGCTGCGGCGGAGCGGAACGCGAGCCGAAGAACGGACGAATGCCCCAGTCGGGCCCGCCGTCGAATTCGACGAGGACGGCGGAAAGCGCATGGGCGCTGATTCGAGGCACAAAAGCTTCTCTGTTGGTTTTGCGTGCGACTGTCGAATTAGAGAGCAGGAGATGTCCGAAACAGGATAAACGCAAAGAGAACTTGCTTTTTGTGAACAATTCTAGGCCGATTGGATGGAAGTCCTATAGCGATTTTCAGAATCAAGACGACATCGAAAAGCGGATCAGGAAGGTTTCGAAAGAAATGCAAAAGCACAGGCTGTCAAGCGGACGAAAGAAGGCTTAGAAATCTTCAAAAACGGGTGCGAGCAGGGCGCAGTCGCGTTGGTCGGCGCCGAGCTCTTCGGCCTCTTTCTTCCAGTCGAGAAGCGTGCGCCGCATGCCTGCAAACCGATTCTTCGCCTCTGACGGCGACATGCCGAAGTAGCGCGCAAGCGGCAGCGCATCCTCAGGGCGCCGCAACGGTTTTTTCCCGTCAACGGTGAGTGCGGGATGCGCGGCGTCGCATTCGGCGGGAAGAATCGTGAAGGCATGTGCGGGCGCGAGACTCCAGCCGTATTCCTCGCGGATGAAGTGCCAGCGCGTCGGCTTGTCGCGTCCGCCGACGAATTGCGCAAAGACCATTCTCAGCCATGCCTGCGGCAGGTCGCGGTTGGGTTGCGCACCTTCTCTCGAGAGAATGTCGGCGAAGCTCAAGTAGGAGAGCGGAGGACGCGCGGCATAGGTCGAACCCGCCGCGAAGCGCGCTTTGGGCACGCAGTTCAAAGTCGAAGCAGACAGCGTGAAGAGCGGACGGTCGCTCAAGCCGGTTTCGGGGTTCTGCGTGCGGTCGAAGCGTTCCGTTATGAGGGTGTTGTTGCCCATGGAACTTCTGAAGCGCGTTTTGGCCGTTTCGATCCCGCAGCGTCGTGCAAGGCGCATGAGAATTTCGCGCCAAAGCGGCGCGTCGATCGGGTCGTCCTGGCGGCGTACCGCTGCTGAAGCGATGCTTTGACGGCTTTCGACGCAAAAAAGCGAATGACGTCCCGAGAGGAGCGCTCCCGATGCCAAAAGACGGCGTTCGTTTTTGCGGGCTCGATCATGCTCGGATGCATGCAAAGCGTAAAGGAGATTGTCCAATTGCGTCGATTCCGACGTCAAAAGCGTGCGAAGCCCTGTCGCCCAGCCGTTGGCGAGAAAGTCGATTCCGCCGGAATGATGAAAGGCATGCGGGTAGAGAATAGCTGAGCATTCGGCCGAGGAAGCATCTTCAGGCACGTCGAGTTCGATTCCGGCTTCGATCCCGGATTCGACAATCCCCTGCGTCTCAGGCGAAAGCGATCGATCCCGCATGAATCCGAAGACTTTTTCGCGAATTGGAAGCAGGTGTTGGCCCGGGTGAAGAGGAAGATCGGCCCCGATTGAGAAGCCTTTCGCGAGCCACGCATCGTCATAGACAAAATATATGCGCTCTTTTTCCGTTCGTCTGAATCGAACGTTCGTTCCAGATGTCGGCACATGCAGCTGTCCGATCAGAACGCCGGGGGAATCTGAACCAGATGAGGAAGGCGGCTCAAGCCACGGCAGGCCTTTTCCGATAACATCGTAGACTCTCATCATTTCAATCATCAAATTTGTTTAAAATGAAATGATTCAATGATCAGCTCGACTTCTTCTTTCTGCGAATGCGCTTCGGAAGTCTCTGCTCTTCGAGCATCAAGCCTTCTGGATCCGAATCAGGAGCTGCGATCATCGAAAGAGGGGATTCAAAGCCTAAAGCATGAAGCACCGATGCGAGATTGCCGATAGCAATGCCGGGATCGCCATTCTCCAGTTTCGAAAGAGTGTTCACCGAAATGTCTGCACGTTCCGCCACGACAGTCTGCGGAATTCGTCTTCTCAGGCGGGCCGCCTTGACGTTGGCCGCCAACTGGCGGATGTCGGATTCTACTGCAAATGAGACTCTCATCTTCAATTTTCCTGTGATTTTCAAAATTTAAGATATAAATTTATGTGAATTATAAGTTCTTTGCTTTTGTACTGCAATCGAAGTCGAAAAAGCATCTTTCAATCATTTTTTCGGTGCCTCTCCTTATGCTTGCATATAGCTATTACTTAAATTTAACTACATGTAAAACACTATTTATCATATTGTTTAAGATGTTTCATTAAATTTTTCAAAATCATATGCGTCTCATTCTGTCGCATATCGGCATTTGACGGAGAAATTCTCTTCTCTCTCGAGCAGGATGTCTATGCATCCGAACGGAGCGCAGCGTGAAGAGCTGGTTGTCAAGAAGCGCGTTTCTGGCATCTCAACTTTGAGTTTTTGAACATGCTTCACAGGAACCTCAAAAATTCGATTTGAGGAAATTTTCATCGACTGAACGCAAAAGCAAAAATTCAATTCGGCTGCTTTCGCGGCTCAGCCTCTTCTTCGATCGATATTTCAGGAGGTTCCTTAAAAATCATAAATCAACAAATTTGTTGTTAATTGTGAAGAGACGCTTCTGCAGAGCATCGTTTGAAATTTCGGGCGCAGATTTCTTCGAAGGACCAGAAAAGTACGCTCCAAGGCTTTTGAGGCCCTACGAAGAACATCGGATGCTGTTCCATATTGTTTCCGTCTGCTGCAATTGACGGATATTGAAAGATTTCAGTTGTTTGAATAAGGTATTTCCCTCATATTCATACCGTATTTCAAATCATCTATTCGGATGATGACTGGGTCTTGAAATCGCCGAATTCACCGCTTTTCAATATCTTCGTTAAAGCATCTAAAATGCGGTCCAGAATTAGTAATTACCCTATATGCAGAGACAGTTTGAGTGGGTCTTCGCCTGCAAAGATTCATTTGTTTCCGGCGAAAGCTTCCTGAGACCACGGATGCGGGAGAGCGCCGGAAAAAAGCGGCTTCGGCAGCCAGGCAGCCCGTGAAAAAGCACGCGGAATGCTTTTTCTCCGTTCAACCATTCATCAAGCTTCTGACAAGAAATCCGGACGAGAACTTCGACCGAAGCCTTTTTTGCACCGCTTTCACGCACCACCAATAGGAATTAAAGTGACGACGATTACCGCCGAAAAGCTTGATGACCGCCGCCTGAAGCTCGGCGACCGGGAACTGAAGCCCATCGTTTTGGGCGGCATGGGCGTCAATATCTCGACCGACAAGCTTGCGCTTGAAATCGCCCGCCTGGGCGGCATCGGCCACATCTCGGACGCTAAGGTGCCCGACGTGGACGACCGCCTTCTCGGCACGCACTTCACCGCAGACAAGGCCCGCCGCTACAAAGCTATGGCGGGCCTTGATCCCAAACCCGACATGCATTTCGATCTCATCGAAGTCGAGAGAGCCCAGCGCCTCTACGTTGAAAGCGTGATGGAAAAGAAAAGCGGCGACGGCCTCATCTTCATCAACTGCATGGAAAAGCTCACGATGAACGACGCTCAAGGCACATTGAAGAGCCGCCTCAACGCCGCGCTTGACGCGGGCATTGACGGCATCAGCCTTTCAGCAGGGCTGCACACGTCGTCTTTTGCCATGATGGCTGAAAACAAGCGCTTTCGCGACGCCAAGCTCGGGATCGTCGTTTCGAGCGTGCGGGCGCTCGCGATCTTCCTGCGCCGCACCGCGAAGACCGGTCGTCTTCCAGATTTTGTGGTCGTGGAAGGCCCGCTCGCAGGCGGTCATTTGGGGTTCGGGCTGACCGATTGGCAGAATTTCAGCCTTCCCGTAATCACGCGCGAAGTCGTCGCCTACCTGGCTGAGCAGAAGCTTGAGATCCCCGTCGTCGCTGGCGGGGGAGTCTTCACCGGCACGGACGGCGTTCGACTCATTGAAGAGTCGGGCGCTGCGGCCGTGCAGGTCGCGACGCGCTTCACAGTTGCTGCGGAATCGGGTCTTCCGTCGGACGTCAAGCAAAAATACTTCAACTCCCGTCCCGAAGAGGTGGTTGTGAACGGCATCTCGCCTACGGGCTATCCGATGCGCATGCTTTCGTGTTCTCCTGCCATAAATTCGAACGCCAAGCCCCAGTGCGAGGCCTACGGCTACATGCTCGACCGCGGCGAATGCCAGTATCTCAAGGCCTACAGAGAGGCCGTGGCAGCCAATCCGAGCGTGAGGCGCCCGGCAATCGAAGGGAAGACCTGTCTTTGCTACCAAATGCGCAACTACAAGCTCTACACGGTGGGCGCCACGGCCGCGCGCCTCAAGGAAACGAGCGTGCAGATGCCGGACGGCATTTGGTACGAGCCGCCCGCCGAGCATATCTTCAACGATTATCTCTTTTCGACCGAAAACCGCATTGCGCTACCGACGCCGCCCGCGGAATTCCTTGCCGCACACGCTGCCAAGACTTCGCAGGCAAAGCAGCTCAATGTCCCGAGCAAAGCGCCCGCAGCGTCTTGCCGCACGCTCGCGGCGTCCTAATCGACCGGCGCGGGATCCTCAAAACTGAAAGACCTCCGAGCACAGCGTGCCGGAGGCTGATTATTCGATGAAAGGCGCCTTTATAATATGGGCATATTGAAAGCGCG
This sequence comes from uncultured Sutterella sp., assembly GCA_964624425.1. Taxonomy (GTDB): domain Bacteria; phylum Pseudomonadota; class Gammaproteobacteria; order Burkholderiales; family Burkholderiaceae_F; genus Sutterella. The sequence continues at coordinate 4,846 of CAZUXQ010000045.1, read as the reverse complement.
CATTCTCTTGCCGCCGCTTCGACGCGAAGAGCGCAATCTTCTCGAACCCACTCAACCTCATCGCCAGCTCCCTGTCGGAACGGTTCCTTACGTTGCTCCAGTTCCGGCGTCGGCACAGCTCTGTTTCGAGCATATGAAAAAGCCGCAGTGCATTGCAAGCGCCTGCGGCTTTCTGCAGCATTGGCTCTTTACTCAAGCAACCGCCTTCTTGCCCGAGCAGATTAGAATGAAGCGCATGAGGTTTGCCGAGAAGAGCTTGCCGAGAAGGATCACGCCCAAGCAGGCGCCGATTGTCGTCGGAACGGCGAGAGAACCGTCAGCGTTCGTGAGCGTGAAGATCACAATGCCCGAAGAAAGGAAGTTGCCGATGGCGGCGCCTGCCGTCATCTGGAAAGTCGCGAATATCGTGACTTCCTTTTCAGTGAGCTCGCCGCCGTCCTTAAGCATGCGCGTCAGAGCGGCGCCTGCGTCCGTCGACTGCAGCGACGCGATGATCGAAAGCGCAGAGTAGCCCGGAAGTCCCATGATCGGACGAAGGACCGGAGTAAGGAGTCGGCCGGCGGCCTTGATGGCGCCATAGTGTTCGAAAATGTTGACCATGGCGACGGACAGCATGGTCGAAGGCACGAGCGTCATGGCAAACATAAAGCCGTCGACGGCGCCTGAACCATCCTTGCCGCGAAAGTTCGCTGTCTGGGTGACGATGTCGCCGCCCGATTCGGTCACCTTGGAAACCAACTGCCCCCAGCTGCCGTTCAGAACCGTGAAGTCTAAGATGCCCCACCAGCTGTCGCTGACCATGAGGCCCGAGAAAAAGAGAACGGCGACGATGAGAGAAATGTAGCCGGCAATGCCTGGATTGTCGATGGTCTGAATGTTGGGGATGGAGGAGAACTGCGTCTCATCTTTGGCGGTCATTTGATTGCGACTCCCAGTCGTTGGATTGTCTTTTTCTTCTTTTCGCGCGATCAATACCGGCCGCGAAGCGCAGTCGTTGAGGCGGCGCGCACTTCGCAGATCTCCAAAGCACTCTTCGCGCTTTTGCCGCGCCGACTTGGGTAGGCTCGACATTTTGAATGTATTTTATAGAAGCACATGCTTCTCGCGTATCTGAGAAACAGCGTAGTTCAGGCCTTTAAAAAACAATATTGGACTTTGATCAAATCACGTTGATCAAAATTGCCTCAGAAAAAAAAGCCGGTACATGATGCGGCCCCGTTTAATGGGGATTTCCGGACTTGTCAGCGATGGCGAAATAGGCTGCGGCCATCTTCCTTTGCCGGAAGTCCTTCTCACGGCCGCAATACGCCGCAGATGCGCTCCATGAAAAGAAGCGCAATGCCGTCCGCTTCTCCTTCAGAACGAAGGTGTGCGATGCCGACGACGAATGCGGCATTGACGGCGGCACCCTCTGCGCCCGGCTTGCGCAATGCCCGCAACGGCAGGCATCTCCAATGTCGAGTTTTCCCGCGAAGCCGTGCCGGAGCAGACCAAGATCTCCCGCCTGTGCGCCGAACTCGACCGCTCTCGTCGAGAGAGCGCTCTATAAAAAACGCGCGGAACAGCTCAGCGCAGCCGTCCTCAAGCGAGGCGCGCCTTCATTCATGAGATGCTTCCGGATTCCGAGCTCTGCAGAATGCTTCTCTCCGGACGACGCCGAATCCTAGGGAGCTCCATGAGCTTTTCCTCAAGCAGGGCATCCGGATCGGCGATGCCGCCTTCAGCGCCTGCTCGAAAACTTCGGCTTCATCGGGCATCGTCGCGGCAGGCGTCCGTCCCTGCAGGACGACAGACAAGCAGCCGCGGCATGACCGCGCTTCCCAATCTGCTCGGCCGCAGCTTCAAGTCGAGCAGGATGAACCGCGCGCAGGTCTCGAACATCACTTGCCTGCCGTCGGCACGAAAACGACGACAGACCTCCTCATGAATGCTCTCGACGCGGATGCGAGGATGCGCAGGCAGGAGAGGTTGTCCGCGGCCGTCGCGACCGCGTCTTGGACGCGGCTCGCCGTACTGCGCTCAGAAGCGTCAGAGCTGCTTTGGGAACTGCCGGGACAGCGAGACCGGCGAATCGATTCGAAGCACGCTCTAGAGCGAGGTCCTCCTCGGCCGGAAGAAATTTGCCTGCCGCAAGGCCGCCTTCGCCGCCGCGGCTCGTCGGAGCCGCGTCTATAATCATGTTCATTCTCATTCCTCCATTGCAATGAAGACGCCGGTTGAATGCGAAAAAAGAGTTGATGAAGAGCAAGTCCGTCAGGTTCTGCGCCTACGCACTTCTCGCCCATGCATCCAAGTTGGCAAGTCCGGATTTTGCGGATCGCCAAACAAAACAATCGGTGCATTGCTTCACTAGCTTTTCAGGACTCGTTCAGGAGTCGTCCGAATCCGCGAACCCATCAGCAATTCCCAATTCACCAACTAAGGGCAAGGGAGAGAAAAGCTCAAAATGCGCAAGTTTTTCCAAGAGTTTCAAGCATTCATTTCGCGCGGCAATGTTCTTGATCTGGCTGTCGCCGTTATCATCGGCGCGGCTTTCTCCAAAATCGTCGACAGTCTCGTGCAGGACATTGTCAATCCGATCTTGGGCGTTCTGGTCGGCCGTCCAGATTTCACAAACCTCTTTTTCGTCCTGAAGGACGCGCCGGAAGGCTACACGGGTCCGTACACTTATGAGGCCCTCACGAAGGCGGGCGCCACCATCTTCGGCTACGGCGCCTTTCTCACGGCCATCGTGCAGTTCCTCCTTCTCGCCTTTGCAATCTTCTGGCTTATCAAAATCGTGACGACCGCCCGTGCCAAGCTTGCTGCAGAAGCCGAAAAGCTCTTGGGCGAAAAGAAGATGGAAGAAGCCAAGCCCGAAGAACCTGCGATCGACGCAGAAACCCTCAAGGTTCTCTGCGACATCCGCGATCTGCTGAAGGACCAGCAGAACGGCCGGTCCGCACAGTCAACCGCTCCCGCGACGGGAACCAAAGAAGGGTGAGAAGATCAAATCGCATTAAGGCAATAACGCCGCCCCAAGAGGAGTGAACAGCCTCCACTTTGCGAGGCAGATTCTTGATCGGCGGCGTGTTCAGGCCCGTTGAACAGCCGCCTCTCGAATTGCCTGCGAGAACGGCAGTTGCCGGCACGTCGGCTAACGGCCGAGCAGTCATGGTCCAGCATGATCCGCGCAG
>CAZUXQ010000045.1:0-1660 GCA_964624425.1 uncultured Sutterella sp. | reverse complement strand
CGGATTTGCATCCACACGCAATGCAGCCGTCATTCGACAGATGACGCATCGGCCTTCGCGCTGTTCTTGGGCAGCTCGGATTTGATCGCGGAGCTTCTGATCTTCCTTCACTCGTTTGTCTGGATTTTCTGCTCGACGACAAAAAATGCTCCGGCCGGCAGCACGGACGAGTCGGCAGGATTGGGCGGCGGATGCACCGCGGCGATGCGCTGCAGCATCCGCATCGTTTTTAGCCGCTGGCGCCGCCAAGATGCTTATCCATCGATTCCAGCAAGCTCTTCAAGACAATGAGCCGCTCCTCGAGCACGCGTTCTGCCGGCTTGCGATATCGATTGCGAGAGCTTCGGCGCGGCAGGCAGATTTCATTTCAATCTCGAAAGCCGTCCGCGATCGGCGGCAGGATCAAGCCGGGCGAGATCGCCGCCTTTTCAGGCGGCAATAAAACTTGACGGCGAATTTCAGCAGGAATTTCCCTGCTCATAAGCATCCCCAGAAAGAGTCTCGCTTTCTGGGGACAGTTCAGGCATCGAATCGGAGCGTTGCTTTTTCACGCGGTCCTTGCTCAGCGGAAAGCCTGCAGAGAGCAGGGCGCATCACATTAGCGGAAGGCAGCTTCGAGAGCGGGCACGACCTGCTTCTTGCGGCTCATGACGCCTTCGAGCCAAACAGGTTTGCCCTCAAAGGTCTTTCCGAAGGCGCCGGCGATCTTGGAGCAGTCGTCGCTTGCCATAAGAAGGAGCGAACCTTCCTTCATGATGTCCGTGAGAAGCAGCATCACGGTATGACGGCCGTCGGCCTTGAGCGCAGCAAGATCTTCCAAAAGTTCGGGAATGCGGTCTTCAAGGAGCTTTAGGTCGACAAGCTCAAGCTGGCCCACCCCCACCTTGCTGCCGGACATGCTGAAATCCTTGTAGTCGCGCATGATGAGGTTGCGGGCCGAAACGCCGGAAACGGCGGATTTGGCCGCGAAGAGTTCCATGCCGAGCGCGGCGAGGCCGCTGATGCCGGCGATCTTGGCGAGCTCTTCGGCGGCCTTTCTGTCGGCGGCCGTGCAGGTCGGGGACTTGAAGATCACAGTGTCCGAAAGAATGGCGCAGAGCATGGCGCCGGCAAGGCTGGGTTCGATGGCGACGCCGAGAAAGTCGAACATGCCCTTCAGGATCGTGTTCGTGCAGCCCACGGGCATGATCACGCATTCGACCGGGGAGCTTGATGTGACGTCGCCGAGCTTATGATGGTCGATGATGCCCTTCAGATTAGCTTCGGCAAAGTCGGCCGGAGCCTGGGAGAGATCGGAATAGTCGACAAGATAGACATCCTGATCGGCAACGCTCATGATCACTTCCGGCGCCTTGAGTCCGAAGCGCTCGAGCACGAACTGCGTTTCGGGAGCAGGCGTGCCCTGAGCTCGGGCGACGACGTCGAGGCCGCGGGCCTTGTAGAGCGCTTCGCAGGCAAGCGCAGAGATGATGCTGTCGGTGTCGGGGTTTTTATGACCGAGAATGATGGCGGACACTGTGTTCAATCCTCATAGGAAATCAATGAAATCAGGCTTGATGGAGGACTTTCGGGAGAGACGAGCACTGCCGTGGGTTCTGCAGATGCTGTCGTTTCGTCGCTCTCCGCGCTTCCGAGCAAAATGATTATTGTAGTGGTTTCG
>CAZUXQ010000044.1:0-9777 GCA_964624425.1 uncultured Sutterella sp. | reverse complement strand
CGCCACACGGGATTGTGAAAATCTCAAGTCAAAATCAGTCAACCAATAGTTAAATTATTGATTTGCAAAAGAAAAGTTTTCCACAACATGCTGTGCAAAACATCTGCCGGAACGTCCGATCCTGCACCGAGAAGATTCCAAATTTCCTTATAGTTCAATGAATTAGCAAAAGCCTTCGTGCTGATTAGCGAAGCAGGGCGCATCGACGGTAAAATTATGTTCTTTACCGCTTTCCTCCCTAACTTCGTGGCTTGATATGAACGAATTCTGGCAAATTTGCCTTGCTGAGCTGCAAAAACAAGTCAAACACACGCCAAGTATCTATACATTGTGGTTTGAGGTCATCCGTCCCGTATCTTGGGATCCAGCTGTCTCAACACTAATGCTGGAAGCCCCCGAAGCCAAGGTTCCGTTCATTCGTTCGCAGTACCTCTCCTACATTCAGTTGGTCGCCACGCACGTGAACAACAATAAGGCGGTATCCGTGAAGATCAGGCCTGCTTCTGAAGAAAAGCAGGCAAGCGCTCCGGTTGCGGCAGACAGCAAGGAAGCGGCAAGCCGTCAGCGCAGAGAGGAAACAGGACTTCTGCCTGGACTCACGTTTGAGAATTACGTGAACGGCAATGCGAATCAGCTTGCAGTGGCGGCCGCCGAACACATTGCAACGACGAGCGGCACGCAGTACAACCCGCTGTATATTTACGGCGGCGTAGGTCTCGGCAAGACGCACCTCATGCAGGCCATCGGCCACCGCTACCTAGACCTCCATCCGAAAGCCAAAGTGCGCTGCATTTCCGCACAGAACTTCATCAACGAATACACGGCTGCCGTTCGCGAATCAAGCACGAAGGGCCCTGCAAGCCTCGAACGCTTCGACGAACGCTATCAGAATCTGGATCTTCTTCTCATCGACGACGTGCAGTCGCTTTCCGGCGCCAAGGGTTCTCAGGGACAGTTCTTCCGCGCATTTGAAGCACTCGTGCCGCACAACAAGCAGCTTGTCATTACGTCGGACACGTACACGCGCGGTCTCAAAGACATTGAACCGCGCTTGATTTCCCGACTTTCTCAGGGCCTCTGCGTTGCGATCGAACCTCCGGAATTCGAAATGCGCACAGCCATCCTGCTCAACAAGGCAAAGGCTATGGGCGTCGATTTGCCGGACGAGGTTGCGGCTTTCATCGCAAAGCGCCTGAAGTCGAACGTTCGGGAACTCGAAGGGGCGCTTCAGCAGGTCGTTGCCTATCAGCAGTTCCAGCCCGCAGCGTCTCAGGAGATCACAATCGAAATTGCCAAACGCGTTCTTCGCGATCAGTTCCAGGTCGTCAACAGCCTGATCACCATTGAGAACATTCAGAAGATCGTCGCCGACTATTACAAGATCAAGGTGGCGGACATGCACTCGAAGCGAAAGCCCCAGTACATTGCGCTTCCGCGTCAGATAGCCATGTATCTTGCGAAAGAATTAACGCAGCACAGTCTTCCTGAAATTGGAGACAATTTCGGAGGCAGAGACCATACGACCGTCATGCACGCAGTTAGAAAAATTTCGCAGGAGCGACAGAACAATGCCGAGCTGAATCATGAGATTCATGTTCTTGAACAAATGATTCGCGGCTAATTCAGATTTAATTTTCATAGAGAAGCAAAAAATGGCCGCAGTTATCAGCACTACATGCGAATCTTTGTCAAAGCCCGTCAAAATCGTTTCCGGCATTGTAGAAAGAAATCAGTCTCTCCCGGTCGTCAGCAACATTCTGATCGAGCAGAGCAATGCAAACGTCCGATTCACATCCACAGATCTGGATATTCAGATTCAGACAGAAGCAGCAGTCGGCGCAGACGGCCGCGAATTCAGCTTCACGATTTCCGCACAGAAGATCGGCGAAATTCTGGGTTCTCTCGACGCTCAGGAAAAGGTCGAAATTGATGTCTCCAATAATGGTCAGGCCGTCCTCAGGACGTCGAGCGGCGACTTCACTATGAAGACGCTTCCGGTGCGCGACTTTCCGATTCTCCAGAGCGGAGAATGGAACGCCGAATTCGCCATCACCGCAAAAAAACTGCGCTATCTGCTCTCCATGACGAGCTTCGCCATGGCAAACAACGACATCCGCTACTACCTCAACGGCGTTCTCTTCGTGCTTCAGGGCGAACGCATTCAGTGCGTTGCTACCGATACGCACCGCCTTGCCTACTGCGAAGGCGAGATTTCGGACTTCAGCTGCGGTGAAGAAGTTCAGGTCATCATTCCTCGAAAGACCGTCCGCGAACTGCTCCGCATTCTTCCGGAAACGGATGCGAATGTGAGGGCGCAGTTCTCGCACTCTCAATGCAGCTTCTCGTTTGACGGCGTGAACTTCATCAGCAAGCTCATCGAAGGCCGCTTTCCCGACTTCAAGCGCGTGATGCCGACGCCGGAAACAAACAATCGTCCAATCTCAATTTCCCGCGAAAAGCTGATCACCGCCCTGAAGCGAGCACAGATTCTCACGAACGAAAAGTTCAAGGGAGTTCGCTGGATTTTTTCGAAGGATCATCTGCGCATCATAGGTTCAAACGCCAATCAGGAAGAAGCCTTCCAAGATCTGGAAGTCGAATGGGAGTGGGAAGACCTCGAAATAGGCTTCAACGTCGTCTACCTGCTCGAAGTGCTTCAGTCTCTGAAGACGAGCGAAATCGTCTGCCGTTTTGCTTCTTCGCCCAAGAGCGTTCTTCTGACGATGCCCGATACGATGAACTTCCAATACGTCATCATGCCGATGCGCATCTGACGAACCAATCATTGCGGCCTTTACTCTTGAAGATTTTGACAATACAGGAATAAATATGAGCGATACGGAAAATCGGACGGCAGCAATCACTCCAACTGGAGAGCAAGAAGATGTGCGTATTGCAGACATAGATCTGGACGCGCCTGTTGCCTCTGATGCTTCAGCCTACAATGCGACGAGCATTCAGATTCTTGAAGGCCTTGAAGCCGTTCGCAAGCGCCCCGGCATGTACATCGGCGACACCGCTGACGGCACCGGGCTTCATCATTTGGTGTACGAAGTCGTCGACAACTCCATCGACGAAGCTTTGGCCGGATTTGCGTCTCATATTGAAGTCACCATCCACACCGACAATTCCGTGTCGGTCGCGGACAACGGACGCGGCATTCCCTCGTCCATCAAGTGGGACGACAAGCACAAACCGAAGCGCAGCGCAGCTGAAATTGCGCTCACGGAACTGCATGCCGGCGGCAAGTTCGACAACAACGGCTACAAGATCTCAGGCGGTCTGCATGGCGTAGGCGTTTCCTGCGTCAACGCGCTTTCCACTTGGCTGCGCCTTGTCGTGCGCCGCGACGGCGAAGCTCGCTTTCTGGAATTCTCGCGCGGGAAAGTTCAGAACCGAATTATCGAAAAGCAGGTTAATCCTCTGAATGGTCAGACTGTTGAAACGTCGCCGATGAAGCTTCTCGGTCCGACGAACCGCCGAGGAACCGAAGTGCACTTTCTCCCCGACCTTGAGATCTTCGAACAGGTCACGGAATTCAACTACGACACGCTTCTCTCGCGCATGAGAGAGCTCTCGTTCCTCAATTCCGGCGTCGACATTTATCTGAAGGACTTGAGAACGGCTCACGAAGCGCATTTGAAGACTGACAAAGGACTCGTGGCGTATGTCGAATTCAAGAACCAGAGCCGCAATGTTCTGCACCAGAAGATCTTCCACGCAAAAGAAACAGTGATCAGCAACGGCACTCCTGTTGAAGTCGAAATAGCCATGCAGTGGCACGACGGCTACAACGAAGTGCTGACTGCATACACGAACAACATTCCCCAGCGCGACGGAGGCACCCACGTAACGGGCCTGCGCGCCGCCATGACTCGCGTGCTGAAGAATTACATCGCCGCCAACGAATTCACGAAAAAGGCCAAGGTCGACCCGGAAGGCGACGACATGCGCGAAGGCTTGACATGCGTCTTGTCGGTGAAGGTTCCTCAGCCTAAGTTCAGCTCGCAGACGAAGGACAAGCTCGTATCGAGTGAAGTTCGTCCCGCCGTAGAAGAAGTCGTTGCGCGGGAACTTGAACTTTTTCTCGAGCAGAATCCTGCCGACGCCAAGATCATCTGCGAAAAGATCGTCTCCGCAGCAAGAGCCCGCGAAGCAGCTCGCAAGGCGCGAGACATGACGCGCAAGAACGTCTTGGGCGGAGGCCTTCCCGGCAAACTTGCCGACTGCCGCGAAAAGAATCCTGCCTACTCCGAACTATTCCTTGTGGAAGGCGACTCTGCCGGCGGCTCCGCCAAGCAGGGACGAAATTCGCAGTACCAAGCCATTCTGCCTTTGCGCGGCAAAGTTCTGAATGTTGAAAAAGCCGCGCAGGACAAGCTGCTGGATTCCGAACAAATCCGCATGCTGACGCTTGCGCTCGGCACCAACATCGGCAAGAACTTCGACATTTCGAAGCTGCGCTACCACCGCATCATCATCATGACCGATGCGGATGTCGACGGGGCCCATATTCGCACGCTTCTCCTGACGCTCTTTTATCGTCAGATGCCGCAACTCATAGAGAACGGCTACGTTTACATTGCTCAGCCGCCGCTCTACAAGGTTCAAAAGAACGCCAAGGACAAAGGCCGGTTCATCAAAGACGAAGCCGAAATGCGCGCTTATCTCCAGAAGCTGGCGCTGCAGGATGCGTGCCTCTATCGAAACGAGGAAGACAAGGCCAACGGCGTTTCGATCAAGGGAACGGCGCTTGAAAATCTGTTCAGCGAGTATATGCAGGCAAGCGATGTCATTGCCCGCTTGAGCAGCGCAATCGATCAAGATGCGCTGCTCGCCATAGCCGCCGGCGTTGAAGTCAACCTCGAAAATACGTTCTCCGCGCAGCGCTCCGCCGAACAACTGCAGAAAGAAATGCGCGATCCGAACGTCACCGTTGAAGCCGTCTACGACGAGGAAAGCGAAAAGCACCTTCTGAAGGTTCATCGCTTGAAGCACGGCAACTACAAAACGACGACGATCCATCCGGAATTCACGTATTCCTCCGACTATAAGAAGCTTCAGGAAAACGCCAAAACGCTTCAGGGCATCATCGGAAAAGGCGCGGTCGTCGGCCGCGGCGCTGCCGAACAGCCCATCAAGAATTTCGCAGAAGGCGTCAACTGGCTTGTCAAGCAGGCTGAAAAGGGCATCATCCGCCAGCGCTATAAAGGACTCGGCGAAATGACGGCAGATCAGCTCGCCAATACGACCATGCGTCCTGAAGTGCGCCGCATGCTCCGCGTCCGCATTGAGGACGCGGCCAACGCCGACGCCATCTTCTCGATGCTCATGGGCGACGTCGTGGAGCCGAGACGCGACTTCATCGAAGCCAACGCACTCTTTGCGAGCAATATCGATACCTAGCAGGAAGCTGCTGCACGACGGAATCTGCCGGCCGAATTTCTTCTGCACGTCAGGCAGCGCGAACAAATCTGCGCTGCCTGCCTTATTGTCGATGCCAAAAAGCGGCACGTCGACGAATCGCAGCGCTATGATTTGCCCAGCAGCCTCAATTCGTAAATGTCGGCAAAGCAAAATGAACGGCAATCAGATCGTTGTTGCGGTTTCGTCCCGTGCGCTTTTTGATCTCGAGCTCGAGCATCAAATCTTCGAAACCGAGGGTTTTGAGGCTTTTAAGGATCATCAGGCCGCCAATCAAGACAAGCCGCTCGATTCCGGCGTCGCATTCCCGTTCGTCAAAAGAATTCTCAATCTGAACAAAATTTTCGAAGATGAGAATCTTGTCAGAGTCATCGTCTTGTCGCGCAATTCACCGGAAACAGCAAGACGATTCTTCAACTCCTGCAAGTACTACGGCCTTCCCATCAATGCCGGTGCATTCACGTCCGGACAAAGCACATATCCGTACTTGAGCGCCTTCAACGTATCGCTCTTTCTCTCCGCCAATCCGACGACCGTCAGCATGGCGATCAAGGCCGGCCGTGCTGGGGGGCTCGTGCTGCCCAATCAAATGAACGACAATGCGCCGGACGATCCGACGCTGCGCATTGCGTTCGACTTTGACGGCGTCCTTGCCGACGATGAAGCCGAAAGGGAATTTCAGAAGGAAGGCATCCGTGCCTTTCAGAAACTCGAAAGCGAAAAAGCTCAAACGCCGCATTCTCCGGGACCGATGCGGGATCTCTTCGCAAAGCTGTCGGAACTGCAGCGCATCGATTATCTGCGTCACGGAAAGTCGGATCCTTACTACAAGCCCGCCATCCGCATCGCAATCGTAACGTCGCGCGGCGCCCAAAGCGAAGAACGACTCAATACGACTCTGAAAAGCTTCGGCATGAGCGCGGCAGAACTTTTTTTGCTGGACGGCATTGCCAAAAGCTCCGTATTGGAAGTCTTTCAGCCGCATCTCTTTTTCGACGATCAAGTGCGTCATCTTGAAGCTATTGAAAGCAGAATTCCGTGCGTGCTTGTTCCGTTCGGCATTCACAACAAATTCGCCGCCCGGCCGCTGTGACAAGCCGGGCGGCGAGTGATGAATGAGCCGATCAAAAAGAATCCGGCGGGATGAGAGTCAAGCGGTTTATTTATGAAATTTCAATAAATTTCCATAAATATCAATAAGTTATATAACATCAACAAGCGTTTTCAACAGGTTGGGACGCACAACTTTTCGGAATTTGGTTCTTAAATTATCATTCTTATTATTTAAATTAGTCGTTAACAGATATAGGTTACGGCGTTTCGGTGGATAACGTGTACATTTTTTATTAAAATCAAAAGGTTGCTTTGTTGATTGGCGTGTGGAAAGCTGCCTTGCAACCCGAGGGCAGCAACGAAGCTCTTTGTGGGCGAAATAAGTGAGGCCCGGCTGATCTCAATAGTTGTCCACAAACGGGCGCAGAAACATAAAAGTTATCCACTGGTTTTGTGCACAAAAAGAACAACATTTTTGTTGATATGATATTGGAATCGCGGCAGGTTCTTCCTTGGTTTTCTCCGAAGCTTTCGCAGTCCATGGCGGGAGTGATGAATGGGCTCGGGCATTCGGCTCAATATCGTCGCGGCGACGTCATTTTCGAAGAGCGCGGGTTCTTTCCGAAGCTGATGTTCGTCCGCAGCGGCGTGATCGTCAAGGCGCTCATGGACGCTTCGTATCAGCAGCCTCTTCAGATGTCGCTTGCAGGTCCCGGCGCATTGTGCGGGAACTGCGATACGCTCTACATCAACGATCACATACCTCGGCGGCACAAGTGTCTTTCTCGAACAGAAGTGCTGGTGGTCAATGCCGAGCTTCTTCTGCGGATATGCGATCAGAATCCCGATTGGCAGCGGGAACTCAACAGCTATTCGGTTTCTTGTTCCATTTCCGACCGCTACGGCCTGCTCTTCAATCATTCATTGAGTCTTGAGGAACGAGTCGGCGCCTTCATCGTCATTTGTTCGTTCCAGATGGATCCGCTTTTTCTTTCAAGACTTCACAGTCGAGGAATCGAATGGCTCGAGTTGCCTGTGCTGCCCTCCCGCACGGTGGTCGGCGTCATTCTGAATGCCTGCAGCGAGCAGGTCGGCGGCATATTCCGTCGTTGGCTGCGGACGGATGCGGTTCGATATCGCGCCCATAAGATTCTGCTGCGCCGCGTGTGTTTTGAAACGTTTTGGGCAAAAACCAAAAATATGATTGCGGACAATAAATAGTAAACTTCCTGAATTGCATTCCGATTTATTTCTGTTGAAAGAAAGTCGATGAAAAATCATTCTTCAGCGGGCATTTCTCTGCTCATCCTATCCTGCGCCATGCTGAGCGGATGCGTGGCTCCCTTGATCGTGGGCGGCGCAGCCGTGACGACGGCTACGGTTGCAACTGATCGCCGCTCGGCCGGAACGATCGTCAGCGATGAAGTCATTGAGAAGAGAGTGGCTTATGAAATCGGACAGGCGCTTGCTCAATCCAAGAATAGTCATATTACTGCGACGTGTTATGAAGGCCGCGTTCTTCTGACCGGCGAAGTAGCTTCCGTTCACGACAGGACTCTTGCTCAGCAGGTGGCTTCCGTCAGCCTCGAAGTCAAAGAAGTGATCAACGAACTGGCGGTCATGGATCCGACTTCAATGACGACGAGAATGTCGGACTCCATGCTTGCCGCGAAAGTCCGCACTGCGATTATCGGCAACAGCCGGATTTCCTTGAATCAGATGAAGGTGACGGTCGATCGATCCGTCGTCTACCTGATGGGGCTGGTTACGCGCGAAGAGGCTCAGCTGGCGGCGCAAACGGCCGCAGACGTCTCCGGCGTCCGGAAGGTCGTGACATGCTTCACGGTCGAATCTGCAGAAGAGATTGCGCGGCGCATGAAGGACGTGAAGCGCACCGACGGAGAACCAATCGAATCGCTGCAGTAAGCGATTCGAACCATTCGAGTCCGATGAAAAAACAGGAGCTCCCGCTCATCGAGCATTTCAAATTCCTGCGCTTTGCGGCGGGAAGCGTTGCGTTTAAGGATTCAGGCAAAACTCGCGATCAATGCTCCGATTGAAAAGAGAAGCGAAAATTTGACTTCATGCCTGACGCATCCGAACATAACGCCGTTGAGCTCTTCATGCTCCTTCTGCGTCATGAGCTTCGGCAGGCGGAATGCGTCGCCGACGGCGCAGAAGACGAGCAGGAAAGGCCAATGACGAACATCCAGAACGACCAGAAGCGCGGTCAGAACATATGGAAGAATCAGCAGCGCTTTGACCAGCGCGACAAAGTTCTTTGCTCCCAGGACGACTGCCAGCGTTCTTCGCCCGATGCTTTCGTCGTGCGCGCGGTCCCTGTAGTTGTTCACGCATAAGACGCTTGCGGCCAAGCCGCCGATTGCGGCGCCGAGCACGGCTGCTTCAAGGGAAATGGACGAAAGCTGAAGATAATGCGTTCCGCATACGGCAACCAGTCCGAAGAAGAACAGCACCGTGATTTCGCCGAAAGGCGTGTAGGCGATGGGCTTTGGGCCTCCCATGTAGCAGTAGGCGGCGATGACGGAGACGATGCCTACGAGAAGAAAGATCCAGTCGCTGAAATAAATCAGAACAAAGGTGTCGGCCAGCACGAGAAAAATTGCGATGATGATCGCGGCTTCAGCCTGTCTGATGCTGATCCAGCCTTTTGCCGTCGAGCGAGGCAGGCCTCTGCGGTTGCCCTTCTCTGCCCTGCGCTTTGTGTAGCCCAAATCGTTTTCCATATTGCTTACTGCCTGAAGCAGTACGGCAAGCGCGAGCGTAAAGAAGGCGACGGGAACATTGACGGCGTGCGTCTCGCAATAGACTGCGGAGAGTGCCGCAATAACCGGCGCGCAGGCTACGCCCCAGGTTTTTGGACGCACAAAAGCCGTCCAAGAGCCGAACGCTCCCGGATAGTCGGCCGGCTTGAGTTTCGAAATGTTTTGCATGAGGCTTTTCGGCTAAAGAACAACCTTCACTTCTTCCATGGCTGCGAGGCTTTTGTGCAGACGCTCGAATTCTTCCATGGACTGCATGACTACTTCGACGTTGACCGAAGCATATTTCTTCGTTCTGGAATATTCGACGATCGTTTTTTCCGGCAGATAGCCGTCGACCGTCTTCGCGATGACTTCTTCAACCTTGGCTTTGAAGCCGCCGCTTGAGATGCCGATGATCTTGATCGGAAAAATCTGAGGAAAAGCCAAGGCGGGCGGCTGCTGTTCGTCGTTCATTTGATTGAATTGAAATTGTCGATCAGTCTGTTCAAAAAAGAGCTTTTCTTGATGCTTTCGG
>CAZUXQ010000043.1:0-9828 GCA_964624425.1 uncultured Sutterella sp. | reverse complement strand
GCAAATTCGGCACCATCGCCGAATCGAAGCACAACTTCACCGGTGCCGGCGGCGCGAGCGCGCGTGCGGGCTTTCTTTTCTCCCTCAATCTTATTCCGGGCGTGATGCTCGCCATGGGGCTCATTGAAGTGTTTTCGCACTACGGCGCGCTTCGCGCGGCCCAGCGACTTCTCACCCCGCTTCTGAAGCCGATTCTCGGCGTGCCGGGCTACACCGGCCTTGCTCTCATCACTGATCTTCAGTCCACGGACGGCGGAGCCGCGCTCACCCGCGCTCTGTACGATGAGAAACGCATCACAAAGGCGAATTTGGTCACGATCTGCGCCTGGCAGTACGCCGGCGCCGGCTGCATCAGCAACTACTACACGACCGTATCCGCTCTTTTCATGCTGTTCCTCTGTCCGGTCTGGGTTCCGATGATTGTCATTCTCCTCCTCAAGTTTGTCGGCGGCATGCTGATGCGACTTGTTCTGCTTACGATCTACAAAAAGGACTTCGAAAATGAGTAACAAGACCGAATCCTGCGCCGTCAAGTCGAAGAATCCTTTCGACATCTTCATCGAAGGCACCAAGAAAGGCCTCAATATCGGGCTTTACAGTCTTCTGCCGAACGTGCTGATGGCCTTCGTTCTTACCTACATGCTGCAGCTCTTCGGCGTCCTGGACTTCCTCGGCAGGCACTGCGGCGGCATCATGGGCCTTTTTGATCTTCCGGGCGAAGCGCTTTCCGTCCTCCTCGCTACATGGCTTTCCTGCGGCGCCGGAGTCGGAGTCGCCGCCAGCCTCGCCTCCTCAGGCGTGCTTGACGCTCACGATCTCACCATTCTCGCGCCGGCCTTCATTCTGATGGCCTCGCAGATTCAGTACATGGGACGTCTGCTCGGCGTGACGAACGTGCCCAAGAAGTACTGGCCCGTTCTCATGCTCAACAGCGTCCTGATGGCCCTGATCGGCATGACGATTATGCGCTTCTTCGTCTGAACGAAAATCCTTCTTCGGGAAATGGCCGGTTTTCCGCAGCCGGCTTTCCTTTCGGGCCGTGCAGGCCAGGGCGCTTCTGAGATCAGAAGCTCGAAGAGGCGCCTTCTGCAAAAATTCTTCACGTTCGCGACGTTCTTGAATTCCATTGAAAGCGCAGGCGGGAAACCCGAGAGCCGACGCGCAGTCGGAGCCGTCGGGCTGATTGATGAGATGAGAAAAGCGGGCGGCGCTCTTTGCGAGGCCGCCCGAAATGCCCAAACAACCGATTGGGAAAACTGGGAAATTTTAATATGTTTTCAAGCCTGCCAGCGCATGAGGCGATGTTCGAGCTGCGTTACGAGCCAGTCGATGATGAGCGCGCAGGTCGTGAGGACGAGAATGCCGGCCATGACGGTATTCATGTCGAAGGTCGTTTCGGCCTGAAGAATCAGGTAGCCTACGCCTTCGGCTGAACCCAGGTATTCGCCGATCACCGCCGCAACGAAGCCCATGCCGACCGAGGTGTGCAGACTTGAAAACACCCAGCTCATCGCGCTCGGCAGATAGACGGTCTGCAGGAGCTGCCGGCGCGAGGCGCCGAGCATGCGGGCGCTTGCCAAAACGGTGGGATTCACTTCGCGCACGCCCTGATACACGTTGAAGAAGACGATGAAAAAGACGAGCGTTACGCCGAGCGCGATCTTCGAGGCAGGTCCCAAGCCGAACCACACGGCGAAGATCGGCGCCAGAATGACGCGGGGCATCGAGTTGAAGCCTTTGATGAACGGATCGGCGACCGCAGCGGCGCGCGGCGAGAGCGCGAGCCAGAGACCGATGATGAGGCCCGAGACCGTGCCGATCGCGAAGGCGAAAACCGTTTCGTAGAGCGTCACCGCGAGATGCGGATAGATTTCGCCCGACAGGAACCAGTCGCCGATGCGGCGGAAGATTTCGACGGGTTCGCCGAAGAAGAACGCGGCCTGGCCGTCGTTGTCGAAGAAGAAGGGCGGAATGAAGCCGGGCTTCGTCATCGCCCACCAGAAGACGAAGAGCGCGGCGAGGAGTCCCCATTGCCAAATGCGGATTTCGAAGCGTTCGCGGCGAAGCGACTTCTTCGCGCCGGGGCGAGCCGAATCGATCTGCTTCTTTTCCTCTTGATGTTCGCCGCCGTCGAAATTCGAGATCGTCATCGTGCGTGCGCGAGCGGTCATTTTGTCGTCCATTCGGTTGTTTGTTTTTTGAGTTTTTTAGTTGTCGAGCGTGCTGCGGTGCGCTTCGTAGCTTTTCAGAACTTCATCACGAAGCACCGACCAGATCGCAGCGCGGCAGGCTTGATAGTCGTCCGTCATGCGGATTTCGGCGACATTGCGCGGACGCGCGAGCGGAATCGCGAAGCTGCCGATCGGGTGCGACGCAGGGCCGGCCGAAAGCACGATCACTCGGTCGGACATGGAAACCGCTTCGTCGAGGTCGTGAGTGATGAAGAGAACGGCTTTCCTTTCGTTCTGCCAGATCGAGAGAAGCTCGTTTTCCATGAGTTCGCGCGTCTGCACGTCCAATGCCGAAAACGATTCGTCCATGAGGAGAATGTCCGGATCGGCGACGAGCGTCTGCGCCATGGCGACGCGCTTTCGCATGCCGCCCGAGAGTTCGTGCGGGTAGCGGTCGGGGAACTTTTCAAGCCCGACGCGCTTGAGCCACGCCATCGCGCGTTCGCGCGCTTCGTCCTTCGGAACGCCGCGGTATTTGAGGCCGATTGCGACGTTTTCGAGAGCCGTCGCCCAGGGCATCAGGCTTTCGGCCTGAAACATGTAGCCCGCGCGGCGGTTGAGTCCTTCGAGCTTTTTGCCGAAGATGCGTATCTCGCCTTCCGACGGCGCGAGCAGACCCGCAACCATGTTGAGAATCGTGGACTTGCCGCAGCCGGTAGGTCCGACAACGCTCACGAATTCGTTGGCCGCCACCGAAAAGGTGACGTCGGCTGTGGCCGTGTAGAAGCCTGCGGGCGTTTCGAAGCGGCAGGCAACGCCCGAAAGCTGAATGGCATCGGCGCCGCTTAGGCCGCCTGCCGCGTTCTTCGTTTCTTCATGAGACATGGTTCTTCGAGCGGTTGTTTGCTGCGGTCCTGTTCTTCTTTTCCTGCGCCGCAGCGCCTGAGATTCGCTTTTGCAGGTTCAGGCGCCTTGGCGCGCGTTCTTCTCAGACGGGCACTTTTTCGGCGAATGCGTTCGTAAAGGCGTCTTCGTACTTGAAGTCGAAGGACTTCAGCTCGGGCGTCACGCTCGCGAGCGCCGCCGCAGAAATCTGCGCGCAGCCTTCGGGGAAGCGGCCGTCCGTCGACAGGGCCGGGCGGTTCTTTTCAAAGCCTGTTCTGTAGAGGGCGGGGTTGCCGAGGAAGGCCGCCTTCGGGACGATCTTCATGAGGTCGTCGGGATCGCAGGAATGGATGAATTTAAGCGAGCGGACGACGGCGTTCGTGATGCGCTGGCAGGTTTCCGGGTTTCTGTCGATGAAGGCCTGCGGCGCATACATGCAGCCCGCGACCATCGGACCGCCGAAGAGTTCATCGGATTCGGCCGGGACGCGCGTGTCGGCAACGATCTGTATGATTCCGTCGCCTTCGAGCTGCGAAATGACGGGGTCGAGTCCCACGAAGGCGTCCACCTGACCGGCGCGAACGGCGGCGATGGCGCCCGAGCCGGAGCCGATGCCGATCACCGACACTTCATTGGGCTTGATGCCGGCCTTGCCGAGTACGTAGTTGGCGATTACGTGCGAGGACGAACCCGGCGCCGTGACGCCGATGCGCCTGCCTTTGAGCTGCGCGACTTCCTTGAAGTCCTTCATGGCGTTCTTGGACACCGCGAAGACGCACTGAGGCGCACGTCCCTGAAGCGCAAAGGCGCGCATCGCCTGACGCTTCGTCTGCATGGAGAGCGTGTGCTCGAAAGCGCCCGACACAATGTCGGCGGAGCCGCCCACGACGGCCTGCAGCGACTTGGAGCCGCCCTGGAAGTCGACGACTTTGACGTTGAGGCCTTCGTCCTTGAAGTAGCCTGCCCAGTCGGCGAAGGCCATCGGGAGGTAGTAGTAGAGGTTCTTGCCGCCCACTGCAACGACGACGTCCTTCTTTTCGGGTTCTGCGGCCCAGACGCCGCGCGGAAGGAGCGAGAAGCCTGCAGCCGCAGCGGCCGTTCCGGCCATCGCGGTCATCTGCAGGAAGCTGCGGCGGGAAATTCGGTTCTGGAACAAGTCTGTCATGGCGAAGCCTTTTTTTTTTGACTGATTGCTGAAAGTCGGTTCCGGCGTTGCAGCGGGCCTAAGGCTTCTTTTGCGTCTCGATCGCTATTCCGCTTTTTTTGGGTCTGGATCCTTCGGCGCACGCGCAAAGCTCTAGGCCTGCTCGAGGATGCCGGCCGGTCGAGTGCTGAAAAGGAGCTCGCGCGTCAAAAGGCCGAGCTCGGGCCGGCATCCTCCGATCTAAGTCGAAGCCGCAGGCTAAGTCGCTCTTTGAGCAGGAAGAGCGCGGCAGCCTTCCCGTAAGAAGCCGTCGCGAAGGCGGTGCAGGAAGAAGAGATGCGCGCGGCTTCGAACGCATCTGCGCAGGGCAGATCCGCATGCGTAAGGCGCGCGTTTGATCGGTTCATGATTCTCTTCCTTTGGCCGGTGCCGGAATGCAGATTCCGGCTGCATGAAGCGAATGTTTGCGCATTTTCTTCATTTTTGCAATAGGCTGAATTGATTATAGATAGATAATTGCTGTAGAAAATCTATAAAAAACAATTGGAAAGCAAATTGTAAATTTTGAAATTGCTTTCAAAATGTCTTGCGAAAACGGGATTTTTGCACTGAATTCACCGCCTACTGAAGCGTTTTTCGAGTTTTGCGAGAGCGTTCGGGAGATGCATTCAGCCGTCCTGCAGGCGCTAGAATTTCGCGAGCATTCGAATCAAAACGCACAAGCAGGGAATCAGCCGTGTCTTCCTATCTTTTCGGCCGCTCGGCCTCTATTTGCCGTGTTTGCGCCTGCGGGCCGCTGCACAGTGCCGTTGGTCTTTTCGGCGTCGACTTGGGCGGCGCGGGCGAAGGCCGCATGCATCAGTGCCCGATCTCGTTTGAATCGCGCCGTGCATTGCGTCGCTCGGAGCCGATCAAGCTGGATCTTTCGGGGCGCTCGGTTGAAATCGTCAACAACGGACATTCGATTGAAGTGCGCTTTGAAGAAGGCTCGGCCATCACTTGGCGCGGGAAGACGTACGGTCTGCGTCAGGTGCACTTCCATACGCCGGCCGAAACGCTTGTCGACGGCGAACACCATCCGCTCGAAACGCACTTTGTTTTCGAAACCGACGCGCTTGAGCTTCTGGTGCTCGCGGTGTTCGTGAACGAAGGCCGAGAAAACCGCGCCTTCGCTCGAGTCCTTCAAAGCGCCGAACCTGAGGAGTCGCCCGCGAAGCCGTTCCCGGCGTTCGATCCGCTGCCGCTTCTGCCGAAGTCGCTTCATCACTACAGCTTTCTCGGCAGTCTTACGACGCCGCCGTTCTCCGAACCCGTTCAATGGATCGTGCTTTCGCAGCCTGTCGAAGCTTCGAAGGCGCAGCTCGAGGCGGCGGAGGTCATTCTTGGAGACAACACGCGGCCGCTTCAGGCCTTGAACGGCCGCGAAATTGCCGTGAGCGACTGAGATTCCTTCGGGCGGCATTCTCCGCGAATCGCCCTCAGCTGCTCCAGGAATGATCCCTGATCGCGCGAAGCATGCCAAGCAGTCGGCGCGCTTGAACTTCGTCGCCGAGATTTTCAAAGGGCGGTGCGGACGAATCCTCGAACAGCGTCAAGGCCGGAATTCTTCGCGCTTGCCGGCATCCGCCGCGATGCCGCCTGCGGAAGCGATTGGCTGATTTCGTTCGAATCGGACTCGATGCAGGGGCCGCGAAGCCGAAAAGTGCAGCCTTGCAGGCGCCTCAGTTGCTGCGCGTTCAGCCGGCAACAAGAGTTTCGATGCGCCTGCGCGCTTCTTCAAGCGGCAGCGTTCCTCGATGCGACCATGCGAGCTTCCCGGCGCGGTCGTAGAAAAGCTGCGTCGGCACGACTTCGAAGAGGCCAAGCGTTTCGATGCCCGGATAGTCGTCGATGTTGATGACGACGAACGCGGCCCTGCCTTGGCATTCCGTTTCAAGAATGCTCATTCGCCTTGCCATTTCAGGGCAGGCGGCGCACCATTCGGCGCCGAAGTCGACGACGGTCGGCATGTCCTTGACAGGGAACGGCAGCGCCCCGTATTCCGCGAACGCGGCGCCCGAAATTGTCGTTTCGGCGGAGAGGAGAAAAGCGGCTTTTGCGGCTCGCGAAATGAATGAACGGCGGCTCAAGGAAGATTTCTGCATGGCAATGATCCTGAGAGGAGGAATGAATGCTCGCCGCTATTCTCCCGCGTTTCAATTGCGTCTGCCTTACGGCAAATTTATGCTTTCGGAATCGTGAGCCTGGCTTCGAGTCCGCCTTCGGGGCGGTTCCTGAGCGTAAGTTCAGCATTGTTCAGGAGCGCCATATTGCGCGCAATGGCTAGCCCAAGACCGGTGCCGCCCGACGAGCGGTTTCTCGACGATTCGAGGCGGTAGTAGGGCTCGAAGACATGTTCAAGCGCTTCTTCCGGAATGCCGGGGCCGTCGTCGCGGATGACGACCGTGCAGCTTGTCGGCGAAGCTTCGACCGAAATGTGCGCGGAGCCCGCATACGCGCAGGCATTGGAAATCAGATTCTCAACGGTGCGCCGCAACGAGAGCGGACGCGCGCGAACAATGAGCGGTTCATCGCTTTCCGAAGCCGTGAAGAAAACTTTTTTGCCTACGTCTTCGTAGTCTTCGGCAATGCTTTGGAGGAAAGAGGCGAGGTCAGTCTTCATCATCGCTTCTTCTGTCGATAGACTGCGCGCGAAGTCGAGTCCCTGGGAGATGATCGAATTCATGCCCGAAACCGTATCGACGAGCTTTTCTCTGAGCGCTTCGGGCTCGACGCGCTCGAGACGCAGCTGCAGCTTCGTGAGAGGCGTTCTCAGGTCGTGCGCCATGGCTGCAATCATGCGGTTGCGCTCGGCGAAGCTTCCTTGAATTTGCCGTCTCATTCGGTTGAAGGAGTGCGCCACAATGCGGATTTCGCGCACGCCTGTGTCCGGGAAAGGTTCGGCGGTTTCGGGCGAGCGGCCGAAGGCTTCGGCCGCTTCGCTCAGTCGGTGAATGGGCTTCGTCGCGCGCCGCAGCAAGCAGGCGGTCGCGAGAATGATGACGATTGCCTCAAAGAGGACGAAAAGCCGCTGCGACCACACCATCGGACGGTCGTCGACGTAGTAGGGCGTATCCATCTGCAGCCACGTGCCGTCGGAGAGTTCGGCCGCAAGGAGGAGGCTCGGCAGATGAATCGGAATGATGTCGGGCATGATGCCTTCGCTCACGTTCGACTGAATGTAGACGGTTGGGCGAATGCCGCCCGTCTCGACGAAAATGTCGTTGATGATCGTGAGCTGACGCTGCGCTTCAGGCGCGGGTTCGTCCCAACGGGGCGGCTCGAGGAGAATGGAGAGCTTCATTTTCGACGCGTTTCCGGCGTAAAGCTTCGTCATGCGCTTGATGGTCGGCATGCGTTGATATTTCGGCATGGCATTCAGAAGCGACCAATAGGAAACGAACTGCTCGGCGCGCACCTTTTCTGCATTCTGCACGTAAAGCGCCTGTACGCCGCAGACGACCAGAAAGTTTGCTATCTGCAGAATCACAACGCCGAGGCCGAAGATGAGAAGAAGCTGCCCGAAAAGCGAATCCGGCAGGTGCAGACGAGAGAAGAAGTCCTTCTTCTCACCGGCGAAGGAAGCGGTCATTCTTGAGCTTCCTTGAGAACGGGCACGGCAAGCATGTAGCCGTCGCCCCGCATCGTGCGGATGAGGGAGGCATTGCGGCCGCTGTCGCGCAGCTTGCTCCTCAAGCGGCTTATCTGTACGTCGATGCTGCGGTCGTAGGCATCCGAGCGGTTGTTCATGCGGTAGAGAATCTGCTCTCGCGTGAGGATGCGTTGCGGATTCAGCAGAAAGAGCTTGAGAAGTCTGAATTCCATCGACGAGAGAGCAATCGTGACGTCGGATTCGTCGATGAGGTGGCGGGCGTCCATGTTGACGCGCCAGGACCCAAAGCGCCAAATGGTTTGGCGAACGGATGCGTCTTTTGCTGCGTCCGCCGCATCTGCAAATCGGGCTTCTTCGGTACGGCGGAATGTCGGGAACGTTTCGCCTGCAGGGCCTTCTGCGACTCTTTGCTGAACCGCGGTTGATGTCTTCTTCAATTCATCGACGCGCTTTTTAAGCGCACGCGTTCTGCGAAGGAGTGCCCGGATTCGAGCCAGAAGTTCGCGCATCTCGAAAGGTTTCGCAAGATAGTCATCCGCGCCGAGCTCGAGGCCGACGACGCGGTCGGTGAGTTCGCCGAGTGCGGAAAGAATGATGAGAGGCGTTTCATCAAGACCCGATCCCGGTGTACGCAACCGTCGGCACAGACTCAGGCCGTCTTCGCCCGGCAGCATGATGTCGAGAAGAATGAGGTCGGGCCGGCGGGGAGCGGCGGCATCGAGCGCTTCAAACATTTCTTCGCCGTTTCCGGCTGTTATTGTTTCGAAGCCGCGCGCAGCCAGATTCTCTGCCAGGAGTTCGGCAATTTCTTTTTCGTCTTGAACGATGGGCAGGAGGTCTGCCGAGTGCGGCGTATGAGGAAGGTTCGTCATGGCTGCGCGGTGAGGTTCGCTGCCGGCACGTCGGGAAATGATGCGATGACGGGCGGGACCTCGATCGAAAAAGTTTTCGTTTTCTTGCGTCTTTCTGCCGAGGGCGGACAACAGGCCGACGGGGAAGGGACGCCTTCTGCTTGAAGTTGATGATACAAGCCGAATGCGACGAAATCTTGCAGACGTCTTGCAGGCGTCAAACGGTGCGTTTCGTTGGGCGGCGGATCTGAGGCCTAAAGTCGGTGCGGTTGATGCACTTTGTTGGATGCGCGACATTTTGACGAAACGTCCGGCGCCTAATCTTTTCTGCAAGCAAAGCGGGGCGCCGCTGCGGCACCGGCCGTCCGTAAGCTTCCCGTCGGGCAATGGTCCCGAAGGCAGCGCTTCACTTTGCAAATCGATTTCAAAAGAAAGCAAAGGGGCGAGATGAAGAAGACGGCAAAGTCGATGCCGTTCGCTCTGTCTGCTGTGTCTGGCGCACGCCCAACGGGAATCGCTGGCACGATGCCGCGCCCGGAACGGCGATGACGCCGCCATGACGAACAACAAGAGTCGCGGATGACGAATACGCGAGTTTGCGGCATCTGCTCGCACCCTTTTGGAAAGCTGATGTAGCGAACGAGGGAAGAGTCGGATGATGGTCTTCAATAGGTCTTTCAAGAAGAAATTTGGCTTTTGCGGCCGCGCTTTGACGGCTTGGATCCCTATTGTCGCGGCGCATGCTGCCGACGTTGTTGGCAACCAAGGCTCTCTCTGCCGGCATGAGCGCAATGGGCGCGATGATGATGGCGGCAGAAGCAATCGCACGTTTTCTGTACTGCGATATTGCTCGTCTTGAAAAGGCGGAACTTTATCCGCGCGAATACCATCCGCTTGCCGAAGCCGCGAAGGTTGAACGCGAGGAAAATATCCGCCTGGCGCTGAAGCCGGTTCCGAACGTTCGAGGCCATGACGTCGCGGCGATCTGGCATCCGATCTGGGACGGTCAGATGCCGATGCACTTCCGCACATTTCTTGAAAGCGTCGATAATTGCCCTATTACCCCCCCCCCCTCCCTAAGGAGAACGCATCATGACGATGCACGATCGAAATGCCTCCAACATC
>CAZUXQ010000042.1:0-9870 GCA_964624425.1 uncultured Sutterella sp. | reverse complement strand
CGTGATGCCGCCCAGCCTCAGGCGGCTCGCCGGCTACCTTGTGCAATACAAGGCATCAATTGCGCTTGCGCTCGTTTCAATGATTGGAGCGGGTGCGGCGTCGTCTCTGATTGCGCTCCTGCTCGGCAAGCTCACCGACATTGGGTTCTATCAGCAGGAGCCGTGGATTGTCATTGCGGCGCCAGTCGGACTGATCTTCATTTCGGCACTGAACGGCGGCAGCATGCTTGCGAGCAGCTATCTGCTTGCGAGAATCAGTCAGTCGGTGATGATGACCCTGCGCCGCGAGCTTTTCTCCCGGATTCTGCGCTGGCCTGCGGCCGCCTATCAG
Source organism: uncultured Sutterella sp. (assembly GCA_964624425.1). Taxonomy (GTDB): domain Bacteria; phylum Pseudomonadota; class Gammaproteobacteria; order Burkholderiales; family Burkholderiaceae_F; genus Sutterella. The sequence goes on along the minus strand of CAZUXQ010000042.1, from coordinate 9,539 downwards.
AACAATCCCACCGGCCTCATTGCGTCGAAGTTCATCAATGAAGCGAATTTCGCGCTCTCAAGCGCAGCAAAGTCGGCCGTCATTCTTGTGCGCGACTCAGTGCAGACCGTTGCGCTCGTTGTTGTCCTGATCTGGCACAACTGGCTGCTCGCCATCGCGGCGATCTGTCTCGGTCCCGTCGTAGCCAAGCTCCTGCGCTGGATTTCGCGGAAGATAAAGTCGGTGATGTTCTCGAGTCAGCAGAACGTTGCTACGCTCATCATGCGCGTGAAGGAGACCTACGAAGCCGAGCGCCTCATCAAGATCTCCGGCACGTACGACGCCGAGAAGCAGCGCTTTCGCCGGGTCAACGATCAAATTGCCGATCTTGCGATTCGCATCAGCAGAATTTCCTCAATCGGCACGCCTGCGACGCAGTTGATCGGCATGACCGGCGTTGCCGTCGTGCTTGCCGTTGCGCTCTGGCAGACGCAGCAGGGCATGATCACGCTCGGCGAGTTCGTGACTTTCCTGGCCGCAATGCTCCTCGTGCTGCAGCCCCTGAAGCGTCTTGCCGGCGTCAATACCGCCATTGTCAGCATGTCGGTGGCGGCCGAAAGCATCTTCCGCACGCTCGACGAGCCGCTTGAGGTGGATGAGGGAACAGTCGAGCTTCGGGGCGTGAAAGGCGCCGTTGCGTTCGAGCACGTTTCGCTTCGCTATCCGAACGCGGGCCGCGATGCCGTGAGCGACTTCAATCTCGACGTGAAGCCCGGCGAAAGCATCGCGCTCGTCGGCCTTTCCGGCTCCGGCAAGACTTCCGTCGTCAACATGCTTCCGCGCTTCTGGAATCCGACTTCCGGCCGCATTCTCATCGACGGCGTGGATTCGAAAGACGTAGCGCTCTCATCGCTGCGCAGTCAGATCGCGATCGTCTCGCAGGATGTCGTGATCTTCGACGGAACTGTACGGGAAAACATCGCCTACGCCATGCCCGATGTTTCCGAAGAGGCTCTCGCACAGGCTGTTGAAGCGGCTTCGCTCAAGGATTTCATCGCTTCGCTTCCTCAGGGACTCGACACGCCCGCGGGCGAAGCCGGGAGCCGTCTGTCGGGCGGGCAGAAGCAGCGCATTTCCATTGCCCGCGCGATTCTGCGCAATGCGCCGATTCTTATTCTCGACGAAGCCACCAGCGCCCTCGACAGCGAATCGGAGGCGGCGATCAAGGCGGCGCTCGACCGCCTGATGGCCGGCCGGACGACCTTCATCGTGGCGCACCGTCTTTCTACGATCCGAAATGCGTCGCGCATCGTCGTCATGAGCGACGGCGTCATTCAGGAAATCGGCACGCACGAAGCCTTGCTCAAAAAGGGCGGATCATACGCCGGCCTCTCGAAGCTTCAGTCGCTTTGACGTTCGACCGTCAGAAAGGAGTTCTCCGTTGAACCGCCTATTTGGATATTTTGATCCGAACTTGATTCGGATTTACCGCTATTTGCTCCCGTACAAGCGGCGCATTGCGCTTGGCGCCGTCTTCATGGCAGGTGCGGCCAGCATGTCCTCGCTCACGGCGACGCTTTTGGGCAAGCTTACCGATCTCGGCTTTTATCAGCAGGAGCCGTGGGTGATCGCGGGCGCCCCGGCAGCGTTGATCGGCGTAACGCTTCTTTTCGGCTTTTGTACCGTGGCGTCGTCCTGGATCATGGCCAAGGTGAGTCAGGCAGTGCTTATTGAGCTTCGCTCCGAACTGTACGACCGAATCATGGCATGGCCCGCGGAGCGGTATCAGGACAACCCGACGGGCGCCATCTGCTCGAAGTTCGTCAATGAAGCCAATGTCGCGCTTTCGGGGGCGACGAGTTCGATGATCGTGCTCATCCGCGATTCGCTGCAGATTATTGCGCTCCTGTGTCTTCTTTTCTGGCAGAACTGGAAGCTGACGCTCGTCGCATTCGTGATCGGGCCCCTCATCGTCGTCGCGCTCAAGGCGATAGCCAAACGCATCAGAGCCATCGTGAAGAAGAGCCAGGAAACGGTCGGGGTCATGCTCTCCCGCGTTCAGGAAGCCTATGAGGCGCAGCGCGTCGTGAAGGCGATGGGAAGCTACGCCTTCGAAGAGGCGCGCTTTGAAAAGGTCAACAGGACCATTCGACGTACGGCGCTTGACCGCACCAAGATGGAGAGTCTCGCAACGCCCATTACGCAGATGATTACGATGCTTGGAATTGCGTTTGTCGTAGGCGCAGCGCTTTTCGAAGCGCAGGCGGGGAATCTCACGATCGGCGAATTCGTCACGTTTCTTGCGGCGCTGCTGCTTCTGAAGCCCGCGCTGCAGCATTTGACCGGGCTCAACGGCACCTTCGCCAGCATTGCGACGGCGGCGCGCAGTCTTTTCGAAGTGCTCGACGCCGAACGCGAAGTCGACAACGGAACGGTGGAAATAGATCGAGCCGAAGGGGAAATCGTTTTCGACAACGTCTATCTTACGTATCCCGGGCAGAACGAGCCGAGTCTTCGGGGCATCAGCCTGACGATTCATCCGGGCGAACACGTCGCCCTCGTCGGTCCTTCCGGATCCGGCAAAACGTCGCTCGTCAACCTGCTGCCCCGCTTTTGGGAGCCGACGCACGGCGAGATTCGCTTGGACGGCGTGCCGCTTGACGACATCAAGCTCGAAAGCCTGCGCCGCCAAATCGCCGTCGTGTCTCAGGACATCTTTCTTTTTGACGATACGATTCGGGCCAACATTGCCTATGGTCTGCCGCATGCTGCGGACGAAGACATTGCTTGCGCCGCAAAGGCTGCGGCGCTCGACGAATTCGTGGCGACGCTCCCGGACGGCCTTGAGACGCGGGTGGGAGAAGGGGGCAGCTTGCTTTCAGGAGGACAGCGGCAGCGCATTTCCATTGCGCGGGCGTTCTTGAAGGATGCGCCGATTCTGATCCTTGACGAGGCGACAAGCGCGCTTGACAGCAAAAATGAAGCGCTTGTCAAAGAGGCGCTCGAGCGTCTGACGAAAGGACGCACCTGCATCACTGTTGCGCACCGATTCTCAACGATCGAAAATGTCGATTGGATCGTTGCAATGGAAAAAGGCGAAATCGCAGAGCAAGGGTCCAAAGCGGCTCTGCTTGAGAAAGACGGTCTTTACGCCAAGCTCTTCCGTCTGCAGGCGCAGGAGGCTCCGCAGGCAGTGAAAAATGAAGGAGCCTGAAATGTTTCGGTGCTTTCGTCTTTCAATTTTTGCGGCTGCGGCCGCGCTGTCCGCAGCTGTTTTTGCCGCAGGGAACGCATATGCCGAAGAGTCGTCCGAGAAGGCTGATGACGCCGGCTGGCGGGTTCCGATCCTGACGGGCGTCGATCCTGAGAAACGAGATTATTACGAGGATCTCGGCCGCAAATCGGACAAGATCCTCGACGACCGTTCCTTCATCGAAAAGTGGCGCAGACCCGGAGCGCTGCAAGCGCCGAAGCAGGCGGAAGAAGCGCTTGACGAGGCCGACAAGGCGCTCGGTCTCGTTGAGCGTGCCCTCAAGAACAAGACGGCGGCTTGCTACTACAAGTTTCTCGTCAACCGATGCATCAGCGAGGCGAAGGAAAAGTCGAACGAGCGGCAGCGCGAGATTCGCGGCGTGATGGTCGATGCCCGAACAATTCTTCACAAGGCGAAGTCGGAGGAGAATGCCCGCAGGAAGGAGGAGCGTCTCGCCAAGCCCCTGCCGCCGCCGGTCGACATCGCGCCGAAGACCGTAAAGCCGGCGCCGCGCGAGCCGACCGTTAAATTCAAGCCGAAAGAGGTCAAGCCGGCATCGCTTCCGGGCGACTATTCGAGGAAGGAGGTGAAGGAGCCTTCGGAGCCGACCGGTTGGGAGGCTAAGACTGTTCGAGAACCATCCGCTCCTTCGGGCTTCAAGGCGTCGACGGCAAAGGAACCAAGCGCGCCGTCGGGCATGAGCGTGCCCGGCAGCGGAGAGAAGAGCAAAGGTGCAGGGGTCTCGCCGCGGACGGAACAACCGACCCGAGAAGAACTTGAACAGGCGAATCTGAAGGCTCTTGCGGAGAAAGAGGCTGAAGCGGCGGAACGCCGGCGCGAGGCCGCTGAAAAGGCCGAAAAGCGAAAAGCCAAGCGCGAGGAGCGCAGCAGACGCTTTACGGAGGATCAGGAAAGGAGGCGCGCCGCGCAGCTTGAATATGAAAAGGAACGGGCAGAAGGAAAGAAGTCGGGGCTTTCCGATTATTTCTGATGAAGGACGGCGCTGTATCTGAACATATGAGTCGAAGCGGGCTGCATTGGGGGCGTGCTTCTGCCCGAACTTGACGAGATTGACGCGCAGCGGCAGATTCGGGCCGGCGGGACGGGAGCATGGAGACTCCATGCCGCGAAATTATGCGGGACGTCACGCAAAGAGACAGGAAAATCCGCTGAAATTCCAAAAGGCTGCCTTGAAATTCAACGGATTCTCAGAGATTCTAATGCGTCAGTTCCCTGCGCCTTGCCATCTCGGAGGAGAGAAGAACAAATCAGGTTCGATAGACCGGTGCATTGATCATGCGTCCGAGCTTGTTTTCCCAAACATCATATTCGTCTGCGGTTCCTGAAGATTCTTCCTTTGAGAAGAGAATCACGGCGTCGGGCGTTACGGGGTCGTCGTTGAGAAGCGCCTTGACGGGCAGCTTTCCTGCATCGAGCTTGGGCTTTCCGACGGCGAAGACTGCCAAACGCTCTTCGGAAATGTTCTTCAGCACGGAATCGAGATCAGCGGCGGGCGCAATCTTCACGGCATTCTTGAAGCACACGTCGCGGCAGAGACCGCAGGCCGTGCAGGCAGAAGGGTGCCAATGAATTTCTACGGAGGTCCGCGTCTTGTCCGACGCTTGATCCTTGCGCTCTGCACGCATGCTTTCGAGCGCGCCGCTCGGGCACACCGTGCTGCAGACGTCGCAGGCGATGCAGGCGTCGGCGTCGATGGCGAGGTCGCCGAAGAATTGCGCGGCCGGCTTTCCTGGTTCGGCAAGCTCCTTCTCCTGAACGCCTTTCCGGAGCGAGAGCAGCGCTTCGATAAAGCGCGTGCGCTTCGCGGAGAGCTTTACGTCATGTTCGCTGACGAGCTTCGCCGCGTAGGCTTTTTCGGGCGTTTCTGTAGCGGAATGCGAAGTTTTGGGTTCTGCGCAGGCATCATCGCGTCCGGCGGCAAGGAATCGTCGGAAAAGCGCGCGCTTGCTGCGGTCTACCGAAGGCTTCATGCGCTCGACTTTGATCGAGAAGGGCATCCCGAACGATTCAGCGATTGCCTCGGCGTCCGCAAGCGCAGCCTGAAGCGCGACGGAGCGGTCGCAGGCGTCGATTGAGCTCCCGACGAGCTTGACCTTTTTGAGTGCGCCTCGGCCCAGCGCAGCCGCTTCGACAAGAACGTCGATCGAGATGTCGTTGAGCGCATCGACTTCGACTGCTGCTGCGCCGTTTTCCTTGGCGGCAGCCTCCGCGCGAAGACGCTTCGGCAGCGTGCGGCTTGCAAAGAGGATCGTCGAGGGTTTTTCGGCCTCTTGGGCGAAAGCCTTTTTGATCGCCGAGCTCATCGCATCAGAAACCGTTTGAGCGCTTGTCTCGGAGGACCATTCGCTTGGGAAGAAGAGAATCGCTTCTTCGCCGCAGACGGATGCGCAAGTGCGGCAGCCGGTGCAGCGGTCGGCAGAGAACATGAGCTTTCGATCTGCAATTTGAAGCGCTTTGGCCGGGCAGGCATCGACGCATGCGAGGCAGCTCGACGAAATGTGCCGCGAGCGCAGGCAGCGCTTGTCCGCCAGGAGCGGATAAGCGCGCTTGGCGGAACCTGTAACGCTTGCGGCAGCAGAGGGCTGAGTCATGGCGGTCTCTCCCGAACGTCAGGACTTGAGGAACGCAGTTTCGAGCGCAGGGCCGCGCACGGCATCGCCGCCCGCGATGCGGCCGAGAACGGTCTTCTCGACGACGCAATGCGCAATCCAGGGCATTGACGTCGCTTCAAAGCCGCAGGCCGCGACAGTGACGGCGGCGGCCGCACCGGCGGCGCCCGATTCCGTTGACTGAGCGTACGTTTGATAAACCTTGTCGGTCATGGGCGTCCTTGCTGTTCTTGTCGTTCGTCTCAAAGCAGGTTCGATTTCGCGCAGTGCCGGCATCATGGCCGGGGCGTGGGCGTGCGCGGGGTTTCGGTTGGGCAGCGACGCTTTCAGGCCGCCTGCAGCCGAGCCTCCAAATCGGCCGTTTCGGCCGAAAGCGCTTCGGGTTCGGAATTGAGAAATTCCAGAAGCATCGCGGCGCAGATCTTGTAGAAAGGCGTGCCGCCGTACTTGTCGACGTCTCTCGCGAAGCCCTTCGCCCAGTTGAGAAGATGGTTCTTCAGGAATTTTTCGGCGAAGCGCAGCGATTCGAGCGCTTCCTTCAATTCTCCGCCTTCGATGCGTTCGGCGGCTTCCTTCGTCAGAAGGCGCATGAACGCAAGTTCAAGCGCAATGTGATCTTCGTGCATGTCGGCGTCGTCGGCGCTCTTCAAGCCCTTTTGACGATAGAGCCTGCAGACGTCTTCCCAGGCGTCCTGCATCACGAGGCCCTGCGGGCTGGTGTAGACGGATTCGAACGGGTAGGCCGCCTCGGCGCCCAAAATGCCGGCGCCGAGGAAGACGCGCGCATAGTCGGCCGCAAGCTCGATGAGGAGCTTTTCTTCCGGGCCTGCAAGGCATTCGGCGAGCGCCTTGCAGTGCGCAGAGCCGCTGTTTTCTGCGGCGACGCGGCGAAGAGCGCCGATCAGTTCTTCGTCGGCTTCCGAAATGAAGATTCGAGAGAAGACCTTGTAGATGGCTTCTCGATTTCTGAGTTCCTGAAGAATGTCGTCAAAGTCTTCCATGATTGATCCCCATTCGGCTTTCGGAAGTTGTCGTTCGCGCTGCCCTGGCTTGGTTGCGTGCGAGCGCTGTTTTCCGGGCGCGTTTGCTGGATTCTAGCGGCTGAAGAATTTTCAGTCCGCGCAGAGAAGAATGCCGGCCGGCGCGCCATGGCGTCAGCCGGAGGGCAGGCGCTGAGCCGTGCTCGAAGGCGTGCGGCAAGGCAGAAAACCGAGAAGAAAAGCGCGGAGAAAAGCGAATTCTCTGAAAAGGCCGGCACCGGGGTTCGAGAGAACCCCGAAGACGAACGCAGGGCGGCCGAGGGGATAAATTGCCGCAGCGAACGTCAAGAAGAGAAGGACGAGTGCGGCGGGCCGCACCTTAGGGCGCCTTCCGAAGGCAGACTCCTGCGCCTCAGCCCAGTTTGCGGCCGAAACCGATCCGCAAGCGCCGAGTGCCGGAAGAATGCGCATTGCAAGCGTCAAGCTGTCTGCCATGAAGAGGCTTCCTCAACTCTTCGGTGCCGGAATTCGAGGCCGTCGAGATGCTTTAGAGCATCTTCGGCGGGTTGGCCTGCCATTCGGCCGTCTTTTTGTGCAGGATGTAGCGCACGGTCGGGTGGTTGCCTGAGTCGGGCAGGCTGTGCACGTTTTCTTCGCCGGCCGCAGCGATCGCTTTTGAGACATCGCTCTCGGGATCGTCGATGTCGCCGAAGAAGCGAGCCTTGGCGCAGCAGATCTTCACGCAGGCGGGCTTGTCGCCCACAGCTTGAAGGTGCTGGCAGAGCGAGCACTTTTCAACGACATTGGCTTCGGCGTTGTAGGAGCGCGCGCCGTACGGGCACGCAGCCATGCACATTTTGCAGCCGATGCACTTTTCCTTGTCCACCAGAATCTGGCCGTCTTCGGTGCGGTAGGTCGTGCCTGTTGGGCAGACCTTCACGCAGGGCGCGTCCTTGCAGCATTGGCAGATTGAAGGCAGGAAATACTGCTTGATGTCGGGGAACTTCCCGATCGGGCCGATCGAGAGAACCTTGTTGTAGTAGACGCCGAGCGGCACGTTGTTTTCTTGTTTGCAGGCGATCTCGCACGCGTAGCATCCGATGCAGCGGTCCAGATCGATAACCATCGTCATTTGCGTCATGATTCAGCTCCATCAGAGAGACGGGTCGGGGGTGTTGTCTGCAGGCTGCGGCAGCCACGGCTTGAAGTCTTCGGGCTTCTGCCAGATGCCTTCCGGGGCGCCCGGCGCCTTGCTGATCTGAACCTGAATGCCGCGAAGCGTGTAGGTGCCGACTTCCGGGTTGAAGGGCGCGTCGTTCTTCGTGAGGACGTTGACGTTGGCTTCCTGCCAGCCGCCAGTCGGCGTGTTGAGCATTTCCGGGAACCAGAAGCGCTCCATGCAGCAGACGCGCGGCGGAATGCCTTCCGTCCGGCGAACCTTGCCGCGGATCTTGCCGCGCTTGGATTCGATCCAGACCCAGTCGCCCGTTTCAACGCTGTACTTCTCGGCCGTTTCCGGATTGATCCAGAGTTCCGGCACCGGATAGATTTCGCGCAGGTACGGGATGTTGCGGAGCGTGCCGTGGTGGTACATGGGGAGGCGTCCGTTCGTCAGAACGAGGGGGAATTCCTTCGCGATTTCGCCTGTGGGGCTTTCCGCAGGCTCCATGTACCAGGGAAGCGGATCGTAGTCTTCTTCGACCGGCGGCAGTTCCTGCAGCGCATAGGGCTTGCCGGTGCGGCCGAGTTCGATGTAGACGTCGCCGTAGAGCTCGATCTTTTTCGAAGGCGTTCTGAAGCCCTGCGGGAGGCCCGTCTTCTTGTCGATCTGCTTGTAGACGTAATAGGAGTTCCACTTGTCGTAGGGCATGTATTCGACGCTGCCCTTTGCGAGAAGTTCCTTCCATGTCATGTTGATTCTCTTCAGGCGTCCGTCAAGAAGCTCTTCCATCGAATCCCAATATGGAAGGTCGTCCTTCATGAAGGCCGGGTCGCAGGCGCGCTTGCAGTTTTCGTTGCCGAGTTCGGCGCAGCGCTTGATGAGCTTCGACCAGAAGAGCGTTTCATCTTCTGTTTCCCAAACGTGCGCGACTGCCTGACGGCAGAAGATCGTGTTCATGCACTCGACGAGCATGTTCGTTTCAAGCCATTCGCGGGCCGGAAGCAGAATGTCGGCGAACTTCGAGAAGGAAGTCGGGTACATGTACATGTGCACGACGAGATCCATCTTTTTCTGAGCCGCAACCCACGCTGAAGCATTGCCGAGCACGCTGTATTTGTTGCCCGAGCGTTCGAGCCAAATCTTGATCGGATAGGGCTTTTCGGTGAGCATCGCTTCGAGCACGGCCGTAGGCTGCGCGGCGTCCCACTGGATGAGGCCCTTGTGGGCGTTGGAGCCCAGGCGCTTCGTGAGCTGGCCTTCCGGAAGGAGGTAGCTGCAGCGCGTGGCAAGGGAGCCTGCCGGAACAACGTTCGAAGACGGGTTGCGCTGCATGAGGCAGCCGGGCTTTTCGACGTAGCCCATGAGGGAGTTGAGAATGACGGAGCCGGAAGCGGCCTGAACCGAATTCGGGTTCTGGTCGGTTGCAACGCCGAGCGAGATGCCGCCGGGACCGTCGGCATACATGAGGATTGCTTCTTCGATCTTCTTCGGATCGAGCCAGCAGACTTCGCCTGCATGTTCGAGCGTCCACGGCT
>CAZUXQ010000041.1:0-9878 GCA_964624425.1 uncultured Sutterella sp. | reverse complement strand
TTCCTGAGTTCCGCGGCCTGCGAAATGTTCAGGCGGCGCATCAGATCCGAGCGGGCGCGCTCCATGAATTTGAGATAGTTGCTGTGATAGACGATTCCGCCCGCATCGGTGTCTTCCCAATAGATGCGGACCGGGCAAGTGCCGGCAAATTCAGTCATGACGATTGAAGAAAGGTTTCGGCGGCCCGAATCCGGCCGCGAGTTCCCGTAGTATAGGAGGATCGGCCGTCGAATCGGCATCAAATGGCCGCAGAAACGTTTCCGAATCTGCTGCAGAAGACGCGTTCGAAACGCTTTTCGAGCGGTGCGGCGCCTGCGGCCGCGCCTTAATCCGAGTGCGGCAGGCGCGGATTCGGCTTTGTTGCTTCGCCGAAGACGCTCGGAAAATCGATTCGAGCCGGTCGGATGAGGATTGCGGGCGGCTCTGCGGGGCGGCGCAGAAATTTTGCTTCCATGAAAAGACTTTTGTCAGCATTCTTGATTGCGGCGACGGCGGCTTCTTTCGGAGCGGCCGCCGGAAACGGCGCGCCGGCGGCCGAGAGGACCGCAGCCGCGCAGAATCTCCCTTCGGGCGTCGTCAACAGTCCGAGGCCGCTGGCGGAATACGGCGAAAAGACGCTTTTTTCCGCCTTCGGCGGGAGAAGCCCGAAGACGCTCGATCCGCAGCGCTCGTATTCCTCGGATGAAGCGCCCTACGTCTATTCGATCTACGAGCCGCCCTATCAGTATGCCTATCTCGAGCGCCCGTACAAGCTCGAGCCCCGCTCGGCCGAAGCCGTGGCCGCTCCCGTCTACCTCGACAAGGACGGAAGCGTCCTCCCGGCGGACGCGCCTGCGGACCAAATCGCCGAGTCGATCTACGACATCCGCATCAAGAAAGGCATTTTCTACGCGCCGCACCCGGCCTTCGCGAAGAATGCCGACGGCAGCCCGCGCTATTTCGACCTCTCGCCCGAAGAGGCGGCGCGCGTGCGCAGTCCTCTGGATCTTCCCGAGCGGGCGGCGCGCGAATTGACGGCCAAAGACTTCGCCAACGGCATCCGCCGCATGGCAAGCCCCCAGACGGTGAGCCCGCTCTTCGGCGCGATGAGCAGGCGCATCGCGGGCTTCGAAGCATACGGCGAGGCGCTCGCCAGGCGCTGGAAGGCGTCGACCGATGCGGGCGAGCGCGCGGATGCCTACCTCGACCTCTGGGCCGATCCGCTTCCGGGCGTCGAAGTCCTCGACAAGCATACGCTCCGCATCCGCGTCGTCGGCAAGTACCCGCAGTTTTCCTATTGGCTTGCGATGAGCTTCTTTGCGCCGGTGCCGGAGGAGGCCGAGCGCTTCTATGCGCAGCCGGGGCTTCGCGCAAACAACGTGACGCTCGACACCTGGCCCGTCGGCACAGGGCCCTTCATGATGACGGTCTTCGAAGAGAACCGACGTCATGAAATGCGCCGCAATCCGAATTTTCATGGTGCGGCTTATCCCTGCAGGGGCGAGCCTGGCGACAAGGAGGCCGGGCTTCTCGACGACTGCGGCAAGCTTCTGCCGATGGTCGACCGAGTCGTCTTCGACATCGAAAAGGAAGCGGTGCCGCTCCAAACGAAATTCCTTCAGGGCTACTACGACAGCCCGATGATCGACCGCGTCGATACGGGACTCGGGTTCCTCGTCGCCATGGAAGACGACCCGGACAAGGCGGCGCTTTACAAAGAAAAAGCGCTGCAGTTCCCGAAGACCGTGCAGGCTTCCGTCTGGTACCTGGGCTTCAACTGGCTCGATCCCGTGCTCGGTGCGGGGAAGACGCCCGAAGAGGCCGAACGCAGCCGGCTCCTGCGCGAGGCGATCGCCATTGCGGTCGACTGGGAAGAAAATATCGCGATCTTTCAGAAAAACCAAGGCACGCCCGCGCACGGCATCGTGCCGCCGGGGCTTTTCGGCTATCGCGAAGACGGTCCCGAGGCCTTCAATCAGTACGTCTACCGCAAGGACGACGCGGGCCGCACGGTCCGCCGCTCGATTGAAGACGCGCGCCGCCTGATGGCGCAGGCGGGTTATCCGGACGGACGCGACGCGAAGACCGGGAAGCCGCTCATTCTCAATTTCGACTATCAGCAGGCCTCGCAGGGCAGCAAGGCCTATCTCGAGTGGTATCAGCGTCAGTTCGCCAAATTGGACATTCAGCTCGAAATTCGAGCGACCGACTACAACCGCTTTCAGGACAAGATGTCCAAAGGCGCCGCGCAGATCTTCTTGTGGGGCTGGAACGCCGACTATCCGGATGCGGAAAACTTTCTCGGTCTCTTCTACGGCCCGAACGGCAAGGTGAAGTTCGGGGGCGAAAATGCCTGCAACTACGAGAGCGAAGCGTTCGACAAGGCGTTTCGCGAAATGCGCATGCTTCCCGACGGCTCGAGAAAGCAGGAGCTGATCGACGAGATGACCGAAATTCTCCAGAAGGACGCGCCGATTCTCTTCGGCTACTTCCCGCCCGGCGCGGCGGCCTTTCAGTCTTGGGTCGGGAACGTCAAGCCTTCGGGACAGGTGCAGAACCACCTGCAGTACCTCAAGGTCGACAGCGAAAAGCGTCTGGAATCGATCGGCCGGTGGAATCGACCGGTGCTCTGGCCTTTGGCGCTTCTCGCCGCGGGCATTGCGCTTCTTGTCTGGAGCGCGGCGCGCGTGCAGAAAAAGCGCTCGCTGGCCTCGGCGTTCGACGGATGCGGAGGAAGCAGGGAGGGCGGGGCATGATCGGCTATCTCATACGCCGCGCGCTCTACGGCGTGCTTATTCTTCTGGGCGTCAACATTCTCACGTTCGTCCTTTTCTTTGCGGTGAATACGCCGGACGACATGGCGCGCCTCAATCTCGGCGGCAAGCACGTGACGGCCGAGGCGATCGAAGCGTGGAAGACGGCGCACGACCTCAATCGGCCGCTCTTCTTCAATCCGGAGGCTGAGGGGCTCAAGAAGGCGACCGACACGATCTTCGCGAAGAAGAGCCTGCCGCTGCTCGTCTTCGACTTCGGCCGCAGCGACGCCGGGCGCGACATCGGGTTCGAAATTCAGACCCGCATGCTGCCTTCGCTCATGCTTGCGGTTCCGACCTTCATCCTCGGGGTCATCGTGATGACGAGCTTTTCGCTCCTTCTCGTTGTCTTCAGGCGCACGAAGCTTGAAGCCGCGGCCGTGGGCCTTTCGGTCGTCCTCATGTCGATTTCGGGACTCTTCTACATCATTGCAGGGCAGTGGCTCTTTGCAAAAGTGATGCGGCTCGTGCCCGTGTCGGGCTTCGCCGACGGACCGGGCGCGATCGTCTTTCTGATTCTTCCCGTCGCGATCGGCGTCTTTTCGCGCTTGGGAAGCGACGCGCTTCTCTACCGAGCGATGTTTCTCGAAGAGATCGAAAAGGACTACGTGCGCACGGCGCGCTCAAAGGGGCTTTCCGAAGCCCGCGTGCTTTTCGGGCACGTGCTCCGCAACGCGGCGCTTCCGATCGTCACGTCGACCGTGGCAGTCATTCCGACGCTCTTCATGGGATCCCTCATTATGGAAAGCTTCTTCGGCATTCCGGGTCTCGGAAGCTATACGATCGACGCTCTCAACGCGCAGGACTTCTCCGTCGTGCGGACGATGGTCTTTCTGGGAACCCTCGCATACATCGTCGGCCTCATTGCGACGGACGTCGTCTATGCGTGGGTCGACCCGCGAATCCGCTTGAAATAAGAGCAAGAACTCGAGCTTCTCATGCAGTTTGTCTTCCTTCCGACTGATGCCGTTCTCTGGCTGATTGCGCTCTGCCTGGCTTTCGGCGCGCGCTTCGTGCTGAAGCGCGAGACGCTTCGCGCGCGCTGGCGCCGCGTTTTCTCGAATCCTGCGGCAAGCGCGTCGGCGGCGATTCTCGTCTTCTTCCTCGCGATCGCGCTTCTCGATTCGATTCACTACAGAGAGGCGCTGCCGCCCGTCGAAGCGCTGCCGGCAGCCGAGGCGTCGGGTGATTCTGCGGATGCGGACAAGGCCGAAGCTGCGGCAGAGTCCGAATTCCCGCAGGCCTATTCGCCCGTCGTGAAGTCCGCGCTCGACGCCGTGATTCTCGACGTTCTCAAGGCCGCAGGGCGCGAACGCAGCTATTCGGCGCCCTTTGCCGCGAGGGAATTCGACAAGTCGACCGTTGTTGCGGACGGCATTCCCGTGCGCGGCCGTCAGCCTCTCAAGTTTGCCGGACGCAGGATCTCGGCCGGCGGCACGGCCTTCGCGGCGATCATGAAGGACACGCTGCTCGCGTGCATCATCGGCGGGGCGCTTGCAGTCGTCTTCTGGCTCTTCACGGGGGCGGCCGTTGCGCATAGGCGCGGCGTAAGCTTCACGGACGGCCTCCTCGCGCTCGGCGGCCGCGACGGGACATTCCTCTGGCGTCCGGCGATGCTCGTCGGGAGCATTCTCTGGCTCATCGTCGTGTGGCTTGCCTTCGTCTGGCCCGACTGGCACGTCTTCGGCACGGATGCCGTCGGCAACGACGTGCTCTACGAGGCCTTCAAGAGCGTGCGCACGGCCTTCGCAATCGGCACGCTCGCCGCGATGGCGGCGCTGCCCTTTGCGGTGACGCTCGGCATCGCGGCCGGGTACTGCCGAGGCAGGGTCGACGACGTCGTTCAGTACATCTACACGACGATTTCGTCGATTCCGAGCGTGCTTTTGATCGCCGCGTCCGTCCTGATGGCGACGGTCTTTCTCGACAAGCATCCGGACTATTATCAGACGAGCCTCGAGCGCGCGGATCTGAAGCTCCTGCTTCTTGCCGTCATCATCGGCATGACGGGCTGGGCGACGCTTGCGCGCCTCCTGCGCGCCGAAACGATGAAGATTTCGACGCTCGACTTCGTGAGCGCCGCGAAGGCGCTCGGCGTCTCGAACGCGCGCATCTGCATCCGTCACGTTCTTCCGAACGTGCTTCACATCGTTCTCATCGTCATGGTGCTCGACTTCTCGGGGATCGTCCTCTACGAGGCCGTTCTCTCCTACGTGGGCGTCGGCGTCGATCCGGCAATGCATTCCTTCGGCACGATGATCAATGCGGCGCGCAGCGAACTTTCGCGTTCGCCCGCGATTTGGTGGAACCTGAGCGCTAGCTTCCTTTTTCTTTTGTCGATCGTGCTGCCCGCCAATCTTCTCGCTTCGGCTGTGCGCGAAGCGTTCGATCCGAAGGCCGCGCCGCGCCTCTCGGCGAAGCGTCCGTTCGGCGCAGGGAGCGGTTCGAAAAGCGGAACGAACGGCGTCGGCGCGAAGCAGAAGAAGACGAACGCCGAAGCGCCTGCCGAGGCGGCCCGAATCCGAATCGGCGCAGAGAAGCCCGCCGCCCGAAAGGCGCGGCGCGGAAGCAGGCGATAGGAGAGTCGGCATGAGCGAAAATCGTCCGCTTCTTTCGGTCGAACATCTCACGGTTGAGATTGCGTCCGAAGAAGGCATCCTTTGTCCGGTCGACGACGCGTCCTTCACGCTCAGCGAGGGCGAAGCGCTTGCGCTCGTCGGCGAATCGGGATGCGGCAAGAGCCTCACCGCCATGGCGCTCATGCGTCTTCTGCCCGGCGCCGCACGCGTTCGAGAGGGCCGCGTCGAGCTTGGCGGCACGGAGCTTCTGCGCCTTCCCGAGGCCGAGATGGCGCGCATCAGAGGCGCCGGCATCTCCATCATCTTTCAGGAACCGGCGACGAGCTTCAATCCCGTCATGACGATCGGCGCGCAGATCGTCGAAATGATCCGGGCGCACAGGCGCGTCTCCCTCAAGGAGGCCAAGGCGCAGGCCCTGCGCTGGCTTGATCGGGTCGGGATTCCGGAAGCTCCCAGGCGCTTCGGCGCCTATCCGCACGAACTCTCGGGCGGACTCAAGCAGCGCGCCATGATCGCGATGGCGCTTTCGGCCGAACCCAAGGTCGTGATCGCCGACGAACCGACGACTGCCTTGGATGCGGCGACTCAGGCGCAGATTCTTGCGCTGCTGAAGGAGCTTCAGCGCGAAGGCCGCCTTGCGCTTCTTCTCATCACCCATGATCTCGCGCTGCTTCCGGGTGCCGTCGACCGCGTGGCGCTCATGTACGCCGGCCGCATCATCGAAGAGGCGTCCGTGAAGGACTTTTTCGAGCGTCCCGCGCATCCGTACGCGAAAGCGCTTCTTGCGGCCGCGCCCAAAACAAAGGCGCTCGATGCGTCTGCTTCGAGCCTCAATCGTCCGCGGCGGCTCTTTGCGATCGAAGGGAGCGTGCCGCGGCTTTCGGAAATGCCGTCCGGATGCGCCTTTGCGCCGCGCTGTCCCTATGCGGACAAGCGATGCGCAGCGGAGAAGCCCGTTCTGAAGCGCCTGGCCGAGAGCGGTCCGCAGTTCGGGGCCGGTCATTCTGCCGCCTGCCGTTTCGCGCTTTCGCTCAAGGCGGCCGAACCCAGCGCCGCATCGCTGCGGCGTGCGGATGATCCGTCGTCCAATCAGGGCAGGGCGGCGGCGCCGCCGAACGACGGCGCGCCGGTCCTCGCCGTGTCGCATCTTTCGGTGTCGCTGCCGCCCAGAGGCATGGCCGGCTGGGCCGAATGGATCGCGAAGCTCAAGCGCGAAGCGCCGAAGCCTTTGGTGACGGACGTGTCCTTTGAGCTGAAGCGCGGCGAGACGCTGGCGCTTGTTGGCGAATCGGGAAGCGGCAAGACGACGACGGCCATGGCGGTCTTGGGGCTTCTGCCTGCGCATCTTGCGGTCGAAGGCGTTGTGTCGCTCGAGGGCGAACCGCACCCGGCCGAAGGCCGCGGCACGGCGAGGCCTCTGGGATTTCGCCAAGCCGTGCAGGTGATTTTTCAGGATCCGTTTTCGTCGCTCGATCCGCGCATGAGCGTGCGCGCCGTGCTCGACGAAGCGCTCTCGGCGCTCTGTCCCTTGATGACGCCGGAAGAAAAGCGCATGCGTTCCGAGAAGCTGGTGCTCGACGCGGGCCTCACGGTCGATGCTTTGGAGAGGTTCCCGCACGAATTCTCGGGCGGGCAGCGCCAGCGCATCGCGATCGCGAGGGCGCTTGCGGCCGAGCCGCGCATTCTCATCTGCGACGAGCCGACTTCGGCTTTGGACGTCTCCGTGCAGGCGCAGATTCTGAATCTTCTGAAGCGCCTTCAGGAGGAGCGCGGCCTTGCGTATCTCCTCATCACGCACAACTTCGGCGTCGTTGAGTTTGCCGCGCA
The DNA here is from genome assembly GCA_964624425.1 of uncultured Sutterella sp. GTDB lineage: Bacteria > Pseudomonadota > Gammaproteobacteria > Burkholderiales > Burkholderiaceae_F > Sutterella. The sequence goes on along the minus strand of CAZUXQ010000041.1, from coordinate 2,680 downwards.
CCGCATTGCCGTAATGCGCCGAGGACGAATCATCGAGATGGACGACGCGGCGCGCGTTCTTCGCGAGCCTCGCGACGACTACACGAAGATGCTTCTCGCGAGCGTGCCGAAAATTGCCGTCCGATGAGCCGTCGAGCGGCGCAGGGAAGGCGTGCGGCGGCGGTCGTTGTCAGCGGCCTTCGAAGAGACTGCCGCTGAGGCCGCCCGTCAATCCGCCGCTCGGGGGCGGAACGAGCTTGAAGTGGCTCCACGCCTGCAGCGTGGCGATGCGTCCGCGCGGCGTGCGCTGCAGAAAGCCCTGCTGAATGAGATAGGGCTCGACAACGTCTTCGAGCGTGTCGCGGTCTTCGCCGATCGCTGCGGCCAGATTGTCGATGCCGACGGGGCCGCCCTGAAACTTCTCGAGAATCATGAGCAGAAAGCGGCGGTCGATGAAGTCGAGCCCTACTGGGTCGACATCGAGCATCTGGAGCGCGTCCGAAGCGACTTCGCGCGTGATGACGCCGTCGTGCTTCACTTCCGCATAGTCGCGCACTCGGCGCAGCAGGCGGTTTGCCACGCGCGGCGTGCCGCGGCTGCGGTGCGCCACTTCCGAGGCGCCTTCTTCTTCGATGGCGACGCCCAGAAGGCGCGCCGAGCGGCGCACGATCATGACGAGCTCTTCGGGCGTATAGAACTGCAGCTGATTGACGATGCCGAATCGGGCGCGCAGCGGATTCGTGAGCGATCCCGCACGAGTCGTTGCGCCGATGAGCGTAAAGGGCGGAAGATCGAGCTTGATCGAGCGCGCGGCCGGTCCTTCGCCGATCATGATGTCGATCTGGTAGTCCTCCAGGGCCGGATAGAGAATTTCCTCAACGACGGGCGACAGGCGGTGAATTTCGTCGATGAAGAGAATGTCGTTCTTCTCGAGGTTCGTGAGGATCGCCGCGAGGTCGCCCGGACGCTCCAGAACAGGGCCCGACGTCTGGCGCAGGTTCACGCCCATTTCGGCCGCGACGATGTGCGCAAGCGTGGTTTTGCCGAGTCCCGGCGGGCCGAAAAGGAGCAGGTGGTCGAGCGGTTCGCCGCGGCGGCGGGCTGCTTCAATGAAGATCTGAAGCTGTTCGCGGACGGCGCTTTGGCCGACATACTCCGCGAGCCGCGTCGGCCGCAGGGCGCGGTCGACGTTGTCTTCGTTGGGATTGGCGGCGTCGCCGGCCACAAGCCGGCTGTCGAAAGCTGCGGACATGTCGGAAGAGCTTCGTGAGAATGCTGAAGGTTCGCTTGAATTCGCCGATGCGGCATTGGACAATCATAGTGAAAGCGCGGCGCCTGCGTGCGCTTTCGGCGCTTCCTACTTCGAGAGAAGCTTGAGGGCGGCGCGGATGCCGTCCGAAACGGAAGCGTCTGCCGGCACCTGCTTCACGGCGGCGAGCGCCTCGCGCTCCGAGTAGCCGAGCGCCTCCAGGGCGCTCATGATGTCGACGCGGTTGCCGTCGCCGGCCGCAATGCCGGCGCCGGCGAATTCGGCGCTCTGGAGCCTGCCCTTCAATTCGAGCACCAGGCGTTCGGCCGTCTTTCTGCCGATTCCGGGGATGCGCGTGAGAAGGCCGGCTTCGCCCTTTTCGACCGCGGCGGCGAGCTGCTCGACGGTGAGGCCCGAGAGGACCGCAAGCGCGATGCGCGGGCCCACGCCCGAGATGCGGATGAGCGCGCGGAAGGCAAGGCGCTCGGCGGCCGTCCTGAAGCCGTAGAGCAGCTGAGCGTCTTCGCGCACGACCATGTGCGTGAGGACGGTCACGTCTTCGCCTTCGGCGGGCAGACTGCAGAAGGTCGACATCGGCACGTCGACTTCGTAGCCGATGCCGTGCACGTCGATCAAAATCTGCGGGGGCTGCTTTTCTATGAGTTTTCCGTGAAGACGGCCGATCATGATGAAGATCCTTTCTTTTCGACAAGCCTCGTCCAGGCCGAGCGCGCGCCTTTGGCGGAAGCGCCTCGGCGGGCGGTGGCGTAAGTTCGCGTAGTGGCGCCAGAGCGCTCGAGCGCCCGGAGCTTGAGCATGCTGGCCGAGCAGATGGCGCAGGCCAAAGCGTCGGCTTCGTCGGCGCGCGGCGCTTTGCCGAGCGTCAGCAGCCGCATCACCATCGTTTGAACCATGATTTTGTCCGCGGCGCCCGTGCCCGTAACGGACTGCTTGATTTCGCTCGGCGTGAATTCGTCGACCGCAAGCCCGGCAAGCGATGCCGCCGCGATCGCCGCGCCGCGGGCTTGTCCGAGGCGCAGCGTGCTCTGCGGGTTGGCGTTCGCGAAGACGCGCTCGATCGCGCAGCGCGTGGGCTGATGGATGCGGCAGATGCCGCCCACGGCGCGCGCGATGGCGCCGAGCCTCTCGCCCAATTCGCCCGCGGGAACGTCGATCGCGCCCGAGGCGACGCACTCGGCGCGCCGCCCGTCGATGTCGATGATGCCCCAGCCCGTGTGGTTGAGGCCCGGGTCGAGACCGAGAATTCGTTCCTTGGCCACGGCATTTGGCTGCGCCGGCGCGCTTACTTCATTCCCGGGAATCCGCCCGGCATGCCGGGAAAGCCGCCGCTCATGCCCGGAAAGCCCTTCATGCCGCCGAACATGCGCATGAGGCGCGAGAGGCCGCCCTTCTTCATCTTCTTCATCATGTCCTGCATCTGCTCGAACTGCT
>CAZUXQ010000040.1:0-9983 GCA_964624425.1 uncultured Sutterella sp. | reverse complement strand
GAAAGCCAGTCGTCCGCAAGCGCAAATTCCTTCTCGAGATGCATGTAAAGGAGTGTTTCTTCCGCCGAACGTTCGCAAAGCGCGGCGGCGAGCTGCGCGACTGCAGCGTCAGTCAGTTCGGCGAAACCGGCGGCTTCAAGCGAAACGGGCTCCCCCATCGGAACACAGTGCTCGTCGAGCGCGACGAGTTCATAACGCACGGGTTCGGCAGACGAACCTTCGACGGCGTGCTTTTCAAAATGAAGTTCAAAGAGCTTTTCGTCGTATTTGCACGCATCGTCCGCATCCTTGCCTGCAGCAAGTGTCGGGAGGCGACTGGAAAGCGCCTGCCAGCATGCAAAGGCCTCCGAAGAAAAGTCGATATTCGCAATCGGCATTGACGCATGATGTGCCTCGGAAGCGAGCGTGCGCTGAATAAGGACGTCGAAGTTGCTTCCGCCCACGGCGCGAAGCGCGAGAATCGACGGACGCGCAGGCCCATGAGAAAACGCGGACGCGGCGCGCTTCATGTATTCCATCGACGCCCAGCCTTCGGCTTCGCGCAGCTTCACAATCTCGGCTTCGAGACGCTCGAGCGGAATCGCGGCCATACGCTTTTCGCGGCGCGGCGCACTCATTCGATCAACGTGCAGGGCGGATTTTCGAGGCTTGATCAGACGTTCTCGGAGCGTTTCTTTGTGCGAGAAACGCCAAAGAACAACGGCGCCCAAACCAAGACTGCAGACGCCGAGCGCAAGCCAGGAAAGAAGTTCGGGATCCATAGCTTGGTGATTGAAAAGGCAAAAACGGCGATTTTAGAGAATCTCAAAGCTTTTAGGCATTGCCAAGGCGGCCGCTCCCTTTCTCGCCGAATTTCAGGCTAAAAGCGGTGCATTTTTTGCTTTGTCTCCATGCTTTTCGCTAGGAAGCTGAATCAATATCAATCAGCGTCCTTCCGAAATCTACTAATATAGATAAATTTGAAGACAGCATCGACAAAATATCTCGGGTTCTTTCCCGAGCTCTTGATCAACATGACGCAAGCCATCTCTCCCACCACCGAACTCGCCAACGGCGTTTCCATGCCGACAGTCGGCTTCGGCACTTGGCAGATTCCGCTCAATGAGCATTTCACAAGCACGATTCAGAACGCCATCCAGCTCGGCTACCGTCAGTTCGACACGGCGCAGATCTACAACAACGCGCAGCTTCTCGGCGAAGCCATGCGCGATTCGGGCATGGACCGCTCCGAATTTTTCATCACCTGCAAGGTCTGGGCGACGCACCGCTCGTACGAAAGCGCCAAGGAAGCTTTTGCTCAGATGCTCGCGCAGCTGCAGCTCGGCAAGCTTGACATGCTTCTCATTCACTGGCCAGCCTCTCAGGGCGAGCCCATGGTTTGGCAAGCGCAGAACGCCGGCGCCTGGCGCGCGCTGGAAGAGATCTATGAGTCGGGGCGCGTGCGTGCGATTGGCGTAGCGAACTTTTTGCCGCACCACTTGGTGCCTCTTCTTGCCCGCGCCCGCATCAAGCCGATGGTTAATCAGCTTGAATGTCATCCCGGCTACATTCAGCCGGCCGCGCTTCAGTTCTGCAAAGACCGCGGCATTCGCGTTCAGGCTTGGAGTCCGCTCGGCCGCGGCATGCTTTTGAAGAACCCGACGCTTCTTCGCATTTCCGAAGAACTTGGCATCTCGCCTGCCCGCATTGCACTTCGCTGGAGCCTGCAGCACGACCTCATGCCGATTCCGAAGGCGACCGAACTGCCGCATCAGCGCGAAAATCTTGACATTTTCGATTTCGAGCTTGCCGACAAATACATGAAGCAGCTCGACACCCTGTCGCAGACGGCATTTTCGGGACTGCACCCGGACACCGTCAATTTCTAAAGCTCCGGAATATAAAATCGCCGCAACAGTGCCCGAAGGCCTCTGCAAAAAGCCCATGGCAGGCATTTTCTCGCATCCGCACGATGCAAAAGAGGCCATAGGTCTTTCGAGCCTCAATTTCATCAATTTCTTCGCAACGATGTCGAAGTCGATGCATGAACTCCGTCGGCAGCAGGCAGATGAAGTTCGCCGGGCGCTCAACTGCTTCAGTGATGCAGGCAAAGAGACCCGAAGAATCTTGCCTGCATCTGCAAGGCCGCTGCTTTCCAAGCCGAGACTTGCACCTGCAGCTGCCGACGGCGGTCTTGATGTCTGTCGAAGATGAAAAGAAGAACAGCGCCGCTTTCTGCCAACTTCCCGAGGATAGGCATGATGGGCTGAGTCGCCCAAAATGTCGCAGCCATTTTGCGGCGTCCGGTCGGCTCTTCCGATTCACTCGGCGCCCCTACTTCCTCGTGCCTGATCGAATTTTCGGCCTGCAAAACAAAATGAAACAATATTGTCAGGAGAGATTCTCATTCGCACATTAACGAATCCGCCGCATCGAGATATTTAAGTTGTCAACTTTTCGCCTTTTCTGATTCGGCAGCCGGCAATTGTTCCGTCAGACAAGGATTCCGACGCATTGACAGATGTAGCTCGCGAATGCAGCGCTCATAGTGAAGTGATGCGTCCGAATTGCAATTTGAAGAAACGATTGCCATATTTTTTTGATCCACTGTTCGCCGCAAGGCCGCAATAAAGACAGAAACGCCGTCGATCCCAAAAGACCGGCGGCGTGCGCTTACTTAAAGTTTCAGCCGAATCGAGTTCGATCAGAACGAAGCGAGAATCGCCCCCTGAAACTTCTCTTCGATGAACTTCCTCATCTCAGGGGTCGTCAGAGCAGCCTTGAGCTTCCGGATTTCGGGACGTTCGGCGTCGCCCGCACGGACAGCCACGATGTTCGCATAAGGCGAATCCTTGGATTCGATGGCGATGGCATCCTTCGCCGGATTAAGGTTGGCGCCGAGCGCGTAGTTCGAATTGATGACGGCGAGAGCGACGTCATCAAGCGAACGCGGCAGCTGTGCGGCTTCGATTTCAAGAACGTCGATTCTTTTCGGATTTTCGATGATGTCGGCCTTGGTAGCGAGGATGCCCGCTTCGGGCTTCACTTTGATGAGGCCGGCAGCTTCAAGCACTTTGAGTGCTCGACCGCCGTTCGTCGGGTCGTTTGGAATCGCGACCTTGGCGCCTTCAGGCGCATCGGCAACGGACTTCAGAGTCTTCGAATAGACGCCCATCGGTTCGAGATGAACGGCCGCCAAGCTCTCGAGACTGAGCTTATGCTCCTTGGCGAATTCATCGAGATAAGGCTTATGCTGGAAGAAGTTCGCGTCGAGTTCCTTTTCTGCAAGCGCGAGGTTGGGCTGCACGTAGTCGCTGAATTCAACGATCTTGAGAGCAATGCCTTCCTTCTTGAGGGCCTCTTCCGCGAAGCGGATGATGTCGGCATGCGGTACAGGGGAGACGCCGATCGTCAAGACGGATGTCTTGGCGGCGTCGGCCGCGGAAGCCTTCGAGCCGGAAGCGGCCTCGTCGCCGCAACCAGCAACGCCGACCGCGATGCCGGCAATCGCGCAAATGGAAGTCAAAAGTTTCTTGAACTGCATTTTTATTGTCTCGTCGATGATTTGTTTTGACTTTGCTCGCTTTCAGCGAGCCGGAAGCCTTAAGGAAGCCGCATCATGCACAGATCTCGAGCACTCGGCCGTCGGAACGGTTGAGTCCTGCGGGAGAATTCAGCCGATGCTTTTGAGGCGAACCTGGCGGCGCCCCCGCGGACCATTCGCGTTGAAGAGTGTACACATTCGCGGGCCTCATCAGCAAAATCCGAGCCATCTTCTCTTTCGGTCCATCTGACAAGCAGCCGCAAAGCAATACCAGCACAATACCTTGCCCAGCAATGCTCTCAGTCGGATCGACCGCATCGCTCGAGGATGCATCGGCTCATTTCGCAGAAATTGTCGTGCGTCATTCAATATCGCTTGAAATGTTAGCAATTTTCAAGGCAGTCGAAGAATCAAGCGCAAGAAACGCCTAAATTTCAGGCAAATGCATAGAAAGGCATCTCGCCTGTCGGACAAACGTTTCAAAGGCAAAAGATCATTTTTTCCCTTCGGCGAGGCAGCCTCTAAGAAAGATCAATATTCGATCTTTTAATTCGGCATTCCCTGAAACTATTCTGCATAATCAATATTGAATTCCGACCTTGATCTTCTGCTGTCGCAAGAACTGGCGTTCAGCAATTTTTTGGCATCTTTGAGGTGATTGTCATGACTTCCGCTGCATTCAGCAGGACGCGCGTCAGCGCTGCCGACAGCTCCCGCAAAAAAGGGGCTGAAAAGAAATCCGAAGCGCCGCGCAGCTTCAGTCGTGCGATGGAGATGCTCGCGACGACCAAGTATTACGACATGCTCGGCGCCTTTGCCGTTCATGTCCGCGGGACCTTTCCAACTTCCGCAGCCGGTCTTGCGCGCGCGGGCGTGCCGGCAGACTTTGCCGAATTGATCGTCTCTGAAAACATGCGCAAGGGCGCGCTCGCTGCTGTTGCGATTTCGCTCTTCATCGAAGAGCTCTTCGAGCTCAAAGGCTTCTCGCATCCCGACATCCTGGCGATCCGCCGTTACTGCAGGCGCAAGATGTCCGCCGCCGAAGTCGAAGCACTGCGCCTTCGCGTCCGTGAAGCCATCCGTACGCGCTGGCCCAACGAAACACGCCGCGACCGCAAGCACACGCCTTGGGACGCGCTTTACCGCAGCTACTGTCCGCAGGTAAAGCCCGCGAACCGCAAACGCCGGTCCGACGCACTGAATGCCTTCGGCTAAGGATGCAAAAGAGAAGCTGCCGCCTCATGGAAGGCGTGCGCCGCAATGTCATCCGCTGCGGCACCGTGTGCCGCAGCTCCCGGCTGAAAATCGAAAGGGTTTTGTTTTTGCAGAAATCGCCGGCTTCGGCAAAGTTCTGAGGCTTGTCAGCCGCTGCGCCTCTCAAAGTTCGAAATGATGCCGAAACCGCAGAAGTTCGCCTGCACCGAATATTGCGGCGCAGTCTCGATCTTAGTAGCCCATAATCTGCCCGTCGGTTCGCATTTCCGTGCCGCCGCACAGAATGCCCTTGCTGTTTCTGAGGATGATCTGGCCTCTTCCCATCACATCGCCGTCGGGATCGACCGTCACTTCGTGGCCTTTGGACTTCAAAGCCATGAGGAGATGATTCGGAAAGCCTTGCTCAAAAGTCACCTTCTTGCCGCTCGTCCACTGCCAGCGCGGCGCATCGAGTGCGGACTGCGGGTTGAAGTTGCGGTCGATCAGGCGCTGCAGCACCTGCACGTGCGCCTGCGGCTGCATGAGGCCGCCCATGATGCCGAAAGGGCCGAGCGGCTCGCCGTCCTTCGTGAGAAAGCCCGGAATGATTGTGTGGTACGGTCGCTTGCCGCCCCCGAGCGCATTGGGATGCTCGGGAGAAAGGCTGAAGCATTCAGCGCGATCATTCAAGGAAATGCCCGTGCCAGGCACGATGATTCCGGAGCCGAAGCCTCGGTAGTTCGACTGAATCATCGAAACCATGTTGCCTTCGCCGTCGGCGGCGGCGAAATAAACGGTCGAGCAGCCGCCTGGAATGCCGGGCTTCGCGTCGATTGCTTCTTCTCCGATCGAGGAAGCGCGCTCCGCAGCGTATTCATCCGAGAGAAGCTTTTCAATGTCTACCTTGATGGACGACGGCTCGCCCAGATAGGCGCCGCCATCCGCAAGAGCGAGCTTCACGGCTTCGATCTGCTGATGAATTGCTTCGATGCCGCCTTCCGGCTGCTGCGGCAGGCATGAAAGCATCTTGAGCGCCATGAGCACCGTGATTCCCTGCCCATTGGGCGGCAGTTCCCAAACGTCGACTCCATGGTAGTTGACGCTCACGGGCTCGACCCATTCCGGCTGATAAGCCGCGAGGTCTTCCTTCGTGAGAAAGCCGCCCGTTTTCTTCATGAAGCGGTCGATCGTCTCTGCAAGTTCGCCTCGGTAGAAAGCTTCGCCCTTCGTCGCCGCGATGGCGCGGAGCGTCTTCGCCATATCCGGGCATTTGAAGATGTCGCCCGGCATATACCACGTGCGGCTTTTCTTCATGAAGGTGTCGAAAAAGCCGTCGAAGGCTTCGAGACCGATATAGGGCTCATACCTCATGTAAGCCGCCTTCCACCATCTCGCGATGTTGGGCGAGACCGGATAGCCCTCTTCGGCATAGCGGATCGCAGGCTCAAGGACCTTTTGAAAGGAGAGCCGGCCGAAGCGCTCGTGAAGCGCCGTCCAAGCGCCCACTGCGCCCGGCACGTCGATGGGCAGCACGCCGTAGGACGGGATTTTTTCGCCCGCCTTTTCTTTGTCCGTCGCACGCTCGGCATTCTTCGCACGCTCCAGCATTGCTTCAATGGTGACCGCCTTGGGCGCCGGACCCGAGCCGTTGATGCCGTAAATTTTGCCTTTATGCCAGACGATCGCGAAGCAGTCTGCGCCCAAACCGTTGCCCGTAGGCTCGAAGAGCGGATAAGCGGCGGCCATCGCAACAGCCGCATCGACGGCATTGCCGCCTGCGAGAAGCATTTGCAGGCCGACCGAAGCCGAATGCGGATTGCCCGCGCACGTCATGCCGTTTTTTGCATAAACGACGTGGCGCTTCGAAGCATAAGGATATTGCAGTGGATTGCCGGGAAACATGCTGTCAAACGCTTTGGCATTTTCTGAAAGCTTGCAGTCCATGCGGAACCAAGCCGCAGAAAAGCTCGCCCGAAGAATGAAAATTCGATGCGGGCGCGCCTTCAGCCAAACAATTAAGCGGCTTCTTATTCTTCCCAATATGCTTCATAGAATTCAAACGTCGAATCGAGAAGCGGACGGAAGTTTTTCAGATGCTTGTTGGCGGCGGCCAAGTTGTTTTCGAACGTGAGGAAGACGGCCGGCACGTCGTTCCAAATCATCTTCTGCGCTTCGCCGTAGTGTGCTTCACGCTTGGCCGGATCAGTTTCAGCCATGCCGGCGTCAAGCTCGGCATCCATCTTTGGATTGTTGTAGTAGCTGTAGTTGCCGAGCTTTGGCGGCGCTTCGCGCGAGTCGAAGAGCGGACGGATGCCCCAGTCGGGTTCGGCCGTGGAATTTGACCAGCCGATCAGATAAAGGCGCACGGGCGCGGTCTTCGGATCCGGATGACCGTCGACCGTCGAGACGCGCTGGCCGGATTCAAGAAGGCGCGTCGAAACATCGATCCCTACCTGACGGAGCTGCTGCTGCAGGAACTGCACGCCCTTGGCGTTGGTGGACGTATTGAAGGCGCCCCAGAGTTCGGTCTTGAAGCCGTTCGGGTAGCCGGCTTCCTTCAGAAGCTCGCGGGCTTTCTTCGGATCGTAGGGCCAAGGACCGAGCACGACGCCGCCCGGCACTTCAGGCGGCTGCACGCCCGTGGCCGCGCGGGAGAAGCCGCCGTAGACCACTTTGGCATAGGCTTCCTTGTTGATCGCGTAAGCGATCGCTTGACGAACGCGGATGTCGTCGAAAGGCTTCTGCAGGGTATTGATCGTGAGATAGCGCTGCGTGATCGACGGCTTGTTGAAGACGACTGCAACATCGCTTTCCTCAACGCGCTTCATGAGTTCGGGCGGCATATTGTGCACGTAGTGGGCTTCGCCCGTGAGCACCATCTGCGCGCGCGTGCTGTTTTCTGGAACCGGAATCCAGTTGATGCCGTCGAGCTTCGGGAGCCCCGCAACGCGGTAGTTGGGATTCTTGACGACGATGAGCTTTTCGCTAGGATTGAATTCCTTGAGCATATAGGGACCCGTCCCGCAGGCATGGAACGTGAGTCCTTCACTGCCATGCTCCTTGATGGCGCTCGGGCAGATCATCTGGCCGGTGCCGTTCGCAAGACGAGCAATGAAGGCCGACATCGGCGTCTTCAGATCAAAGCGCACCGTGTAGTTGTCGACCACCGTTATCTTGTCGATGAAATTGAAGAACGTGCGGCGCGAGAGGCTGTTCTTCGGATCAAGCACGCGCTCGAAGTTGATCTTGACGGCTTCGGCGTTGAATTCCGTACCGTCGTGGAACTTCACGCCTTGGCGAAGCTTGAAGGTATAGGTCTTGCCGTCTTCGCTCACCGCATAGGATTCGGCGAGCTGCGGCTGCGGACGAAGCTCGGCGTCGAACTGGAAAAGTCCTTCATAGAAGGACTTTGCAACATTGCGCGAGAGCGCATCCGTGGCGTTGTACGGGTCGAGCGTCGTGAAGCTTGTGGCTACAGCCACCGTGATGGTGCGCGCCTGCGCCTGAACGGCGGGAACGGCAAGCATGGCAGCCGCAACGGCAGCGGCGAAGAGCTTTCGATGCGTTTTGCTCTGCTGATGAATTTCACGCATGACGGGCTTCCTTTTCGTGCGACAGTAGTTTGGAGTTTCTTTCGGCAGCCGCTGGGTGCGTTTCAACAAGTCTCCGCGCACTTCCGAGGCGGTTTCTTGCATATCAGAGCGGCTTCCTGAAAAAGAGATTAGCCGCAAAGCGGATCTGGCCGACTGTCCGGCCGAGACACTTCGCCTAGCACGCTTGGTTCGAATCAAATGCTGGGGAAAAATAGTCGGCAAAGGACGGGAAGAGGATCGATTTTTTCAAATATGCATAGCCGAAATTCTCGCCCATTGAGAGTGCCGTCGTCGTTTCGATGCCCCTCAGATCCTCTTCTGCGTCAAGCCTCTTTGAGGCGCGAACTGTTGCACTTCTCGTCCGTCCTTGTATTTGACGACCACGTTCTTCCCGGCCTTTTTCTTCTTGAGATAACCGGTAAAAGGCGTCATTTCGGGGAGTTTGCAAGCTATGCCGCCCGACATGACGACCTGCATCGAATCCTTGGCGAAAAAGATCTTGATGATGATCGACCTCGACGCGAAGAGACCCGCAAGGAGCAAAACGGCAGCACCAGCCAGAACGACGGCCGCCAGCAATTCCGAGACCGACGCATCGAACGTGAGTTCCCGCATGCTGCGCGTCGCAAGAAAAATAGCGGCGCACGTGAAGATGATGCCGAAGAAAATCCCTGGGGCTGCCCCCTGCATCCGACGGCCGCCCTGCGCTTTGTCCGCACGTTTGGGGTTGGCGGGATCGATTTGGAGCATGAGCTTGCCGCCCGCCGCCCCCGCCTCTTTGGCCTTGCTTTGAGCCGAAAGACACGCTTCAATCATGCGGCCATCGGACGCTTTGAATCCTGCAATCTCGCGCAAGCGCGGGCACTGCACGGAAGCATCATTTCCGCGCCCCGCATGGCATTTCTTGTCGACGCGGACGATCATGGCAGACTGCTCGGTCCCGACCGTCTGCAGGCGGCGCATTTCGATCGTCTTACAGATGCTGAAGATCGTGCAGCCGATGCCGACAAAAACGAAAACTATCGAAGCGATGAAAAAGATCCAAGCCATGCCTTTGCCTCTGCACTTGCAATGAACGACGAGATCGCTTCGGTTGTCGGATTCGCCGCGAAAGTCGTCGAAGTCCTTTTCATCGCGTGCTCTTCCGGAATCATCTGAAGGCGGGAAAATCCTTTTCTGAACGACTGGCGAACCGCTTTGAGCGGCAGCGGCCTTCGAATGATCTCATTCTATCGGCGTGCGCTCAGGATTGAATCTCGGGCTTTTTTCAGCTGAACCGGCAGCAGAATTGAAATTTTGGACAGGTTGGAAAACGAAATTTCAAGCGCATCAGTCGGCCGGATTGAGACGGCGCCTGCTGCCGCAGAACTCGAGGCATCTATCTGTTCCGCTCTTTAAAGCCGGGACTGTCCTGCGTCGGCAGGGCTGCGGAGAGCCCCGTCTTGAACGCGCCGCTGAAGCGCCCCATTGCGGCATTGTCATGACAATCGGCCGTCTGCGGGAAGCTTTGCGTCAAGCCCATGCGGTCTGCGCCTCCCGGAAGAGCCGCACCGTGCAGATGCCAGACGCCCGAAGCATCGCTCCAAACGCCAAGCCTCGAAGCGGCAGAAGCTGAAGCGCCGTCGGCCCAAGCCGAACCCCCTGCGTCTTCGAAACACGGCGCATCGGCTTCG
>CAZUXQ010000039.1:6201-10004 GCA_964624425.1 uncultured Sutterella sp. | reverse complement strand
CCGTACACGCGTGAAGCAGGGGGACGGAGGAAGTGAGGGCGGGCACAACAAGACGGACGTAGAAGATGATCGCAAAAAGCGGGCCGAGCGGCATCTGAGCGAAGATTGCGGGCATCGTCACGAAGGTAAGGCCCGGACCCGCGGCCGGGTCGAGATCGAAGGCGAAGACGGCCGGCATGACCATGAGGCCGCCGAGAATTGAGGCCAAGATGCCGAGAGCAGCCACCCAGCCCACTGACGACGGCAGATCCGCCTTCGGGTTGAGGTACGTGCCGTACGTGATCATCGTCCCCGCGCCCAAAGAGAGCGAGAAGAAGCAGAAGCCCATGGCGTTGGAAAGCGCCGAAGCGTTGAAGTCTTCCCAACGCGGAGTGAAGAGGAATTCGATGCCGGCCCAGCCGCCAGGGAGCGTCACGCCGCGCACGATGAGGATGATCATCAGAATAAAGAGAGTCGGCATCAGAATCTTGGCGAGGCGTTCGATTCCGGCTTCGACGCCGCGCAGCACCACGAAGCCTGTGAGCGCGAGGAAGAGAAGGAGGTAGCTGTACGAAACGACGCCGTCTGAGACGAAGGCGCCGAAGTAGGCGCTGAGCCTCTCTGTGTCGGTGATGATGCCCGTTCCCGTAATGGCGTCCAGCGTGTACTTGAGGCACCAGCCGCCTACGGCCGAATAGAACGACAGAATCAGAAAGACTGTGAAGACGCCGATGCCTCCGAAGACTCCCCAAGGCTTGCCGCAGACGTTGTTGAGGCTGCCGATGGCGCCTCGTCTGCCGGCGCGGCCCATGGCGAATTCCGCCGTGAGGAGCGCTACGCCGACCGTAAGGGTGAAGAAGATGTACGGGAGCATAAAGACGGAGCCGCCGTTCGTGCCCGCCATATAGGGATTGCGCCGAGACCGACGGCTGAGCCGGCGCTGGCGAGAATGAAGCCGAGGCGAGAGCCCCAGCTGTCAGTCGATTCTCCTTCAGGCATCAAGAATTCCTTTCCTTTAATGTTGTCGTTGCGAGAGGATCGGCGCGAGAAAGTGAAGCTTCTCTTCGGAGCCGATGGATTTGAGAGTGTATCCAGAGGCCTATCCCTCGTCCCTAGTTTTTTTCTTTTAGATTCATTGAATGAGGCCAATAGGAATCCGTAGAAATGAAATTTAGGGGAAATTTTTGAAAAAATCCCGAATAGAGAGACTATTTGATGATGGTGAGCGCTTGCTTCGATTTATGTGCTGTTGCTTTGCTGGTTTTTCTCTAAAGAGAATCAATAGGCGCTTTTCTTGGCTTGGGCGGCGTTCATAGAGGTCGAGTTCTTTTGCTGCAGCAATGAGAATGGCAAACGGGCGATGCAGCGCTGGATGAATCTGAAGGCCGCGGGAGCGCTCGTCGTCCAGCTCGCGTCCTTGAGAAGTTCCTGGCGAGCCACTTGGTGATCCTGCGATTCCGACGCGGCCGATCGGCATGCTGATATTCGCTGTCGCATAGTCGAAGAGGAGAAGCAGGCGTAGACGGCAATGGGAAAAGGCCGCCGAGCCGCGACATTTGAGCAATGTCGGAAATTTCGCGCAATGGGTGATTCAAGACAAAATCAATCCGGACCGCCGCCAAATCGTTTTTCGTGCAAAACGGCGGCTCCGGACATGACGGCGCTGAAGCAGTCCTTCGCTTAGAGCGTCTTTCGAATTGATCGATTTAAGTTTTCAACGACGTTCGCTACATGGATCAGCTTTCGAATCGACGGAGAAAACTCGAAAAAAATTGCCTGATGCCAGACGCTCTCCCGTATTTCTGCGGCACTGCTGACAGGCTTCGTTGCTGGGCAGATGCGGCGAGATTCTTCCGGCCGCTTCAGACCCGCTGCTTCGAATCAGGCGGACGGCTGTGCGTCTGCAGCGTCGTCTTCGGAAAAGCCTTCATGAGCATCCTGCGGTGCAGTGCGCGGCATATTCCTGCAATGCGGCGTTCAGGCCGCTTTGTGCTGTCATGCTCCGAACGGCTGGTTGCTCAGGCAGGATCAAATTGAAGCCGCGCATTTGCGTCTCGTGGAAATTTCTTTGCGGGCGGGCGAAGAAATGCCCGGCTGAGCGAAAATGCGGACATTCTCTAGTGCATCATCGAACTTGCCCCCCATGCCGAGCGGAAAGAAGGGAAAAATCGAACGTATTGAGAAGCGCTTTGCCCAGATCAGGACAGCAAGCTTTTCCTGCGCCCCGAAAGCATGAGGCCGCGCACGATGAAGACGAGCATCATGGCGAAGAGAAGCGGAAGGAGCGCCTTGGCGACGCGCTCGATTTTCTTGATGCCCGATAGAACGACGCCTGCATGGGTTGTGAGGAAGATGGCGTGCGAGACGACAGGCGCAAAAGGACGCCCGGCAAAGGCTTCGAAGGAGGCGCGCATCAGAGGCAGGATCTTTGGCGATGCTGCGCCCGTGAGAACGCAGATGATGCCATGCGCGTTTCGCCCGCGAGAGCGAGTAGCCGATCACGAGCATGAAGACGATGTGCGGACAGGTGAGAAAAACGAACCGACGTTCGTCCCGGGCATGCACTGGAATTTCCTGATTGCGCTGGGGCGGCAGAGAGAAGATGCGGGCGGCGCACAGATCCGCGGCGTTTCGATAAAGGCGAGAGTCTGACATCGCAGGTCGACTCTCAGCAGCAGCAATTCACTGTCTAGCCTGCTTTGCCGAGGACTGCCAGCAAAACGAGCGGCCTCCGGCAGACGGGCGTCAAATCAGGCCCGAAATGAGCACAGCTGCCACAAGTACGGGCGAGACTCCGAGAATCATGAAGCGCGTGAGCTTGAACCAGCTCGCGGAGCGAACGCCGTTCGGATCGAGATCCTTGCTCACGCGGTTCCAGCACTTGGCGCCCGCGAGGTAGAGGATGACGAGACCGCCGATAGGCAGCGACAGATTGCTCGTGAAGAAGTCGAATAAGTCAAAGAAGGTCTTTTTCGATTCGAAGAATGTGACGTCCGAGAGAATTCCGAAGGAAAGGCATGGCAGCGTTCCGACGACGGCGAGTGCAATCGTCGAGACGACGGCGGACTTCGGGCGCGAAAGGCCCTTTTCGTCGACGAAGAAGGCCACGAGGATTTCGATCATCGAAACGGACGATGTAATGGCCGCAACGATGAGGCAGAAGTAGAAGATCGCCGCAAAGAGCTGACCGAACGGAAGCTGAGCGAAGACGGCCGGCATCGTGATGAAGGTGAGGCCGGGGCCGGCTGAAGGATCAAGACCGAATGCGAAGACGGACGGCATGATCATAAGGCCTCCCATGATCGAAGCGAGCACCGTGAGAAATGCGATCCACAAACAGGCGCGCGGCAGGTCGGCGTCTTTGGCGAGGTAGGATCCGTAGGTCATCATGCAGCCGCAGCCGACGCAAAGCGAAAAGAACGTGAAGCCCATTGCCTGCAGAAGACCCGCCATCGTGAAAGCTTCTGGATCAAACTTGAAGAGGTATTCGACGCCTGCCCAAGCACCCGGGAGCATAAGGCCGCGCACAATGAGAACGAGCATGAGGACGAAAAGAAGCGGCATTAGAACCTTGCTTACGCGTTCGATCCCCTTCGTCACGTCGAAAGCGACAATAAGGCCGTTCAGAAGAAGGAAAATCCACTGAAAGCCCAAGGCCATTACCGGATCGGCCGTGAAGGCCGCAAAGTGCGCGCCCAATTGCGACTGATCCGTGATGAGTCCGCGCCCGACGAGCGCTTCGCAGAAGTAGCTGATCGTCCAGCCGCCGATCGCGGAGTAAAACGACAGCACGAGGAAGCCAGTGAGGACGCCAAGATAGCCGA
>CAZUXQ010000039.1:0-6191 GCA_964624425.1 uncultured Sutterella sp. | reverse complement strand
CGAACGGCACGTGGGATCGGCCGGCAAGCTTGCAGTATGTGGTGACGATGCTTCCCTTGCCGGTGCGTCCAAGCGCCACTTCGGCGATGAGGAGCGCGAGGCCGACCGTGAAGGTGAGAAGCAGGTACGGGAAGAAGAAGACGGAGCCGCCGTTCGTGCCCACCATGTACGGGAACTTCCAGATGGCGCCGAGTCCAACTGCTGCGCCTGCGCTGGCAAGTACGAATCCGAAGCGGCTGGTCCATGTAATGCGTTCTGAGGCCATGGGAAGTCCTTTCTTTGTTATTTGTGTCGATTTGTAAAAAGCGCGAAGCGCGTTTTTCGTTTCCCAGCGCTCACGAGCCTGACTCCGTCAATCTTATAGGGAAGCCGCGCGCCGCGGCGTGATCGGCTCTAGGCACTATGGAGCAGTTGACTTCCGATCGGTTCAGCTGCAGGGCTCAAGGCGCACGAAAAAACGCGCTGGACAGAGAACAAAAAAGCGCCGAATTCCTGCGAAGACGGCGTCTTTGTTGGTCTCTTTGGGCTTAGCCGAAGAGGCCTTGGAAGACCGCGACGAGCACGAGGAGTGGTGCGAGGAACGCAACCGTATAGCGAATCGTCGTCATGGCAAGTTCGGAACGAGGTTCGGCTGATTGGAGCTGTTTCTTAAAGACCGGCCAAGCCTTCCAGCCTGTGAGAAGCGCAACTGTAAGACCGCCGATCGGCATCATGAAGTTGGTGCACGCGAAGTCGAGGAGGTCGAAAAAGTTGCGGCCCGTGATGGTGAAGCTGCTCCACACGCCGAAAGAAAGCGCGGAGACGGCGCCGAGAATGAAGAGCGTCACCCAACAGAGGATCACTGACGCGCGTCGCGAGAGATGCCATTCGTTGTGCATGAAGGCGACAACCACTTCAAGGAGCGAGACGGCGGACGTAAGCGCGGCTGTGAGAAGGCAAATGTAGAAGAGGATCGCGAAGAGCCAGCCGAGAGGCACGTGAGAGAAAATCATCGGAACGGTCACGAAGACGAGGCCCGGACCGCCATTCGGTTCGAGACCGAAGGCAAAGACGGCCGGCATGATCATGAGGCCGGCAAGGAGGGCTGCCTGAATGGCAAGCACGGCAACCCAAGCCGAGGCGCTTGGAATGTCGGATTCCTTTGGGAGGTAGGAGCCGTACGTGATGAGAATGCCCGCGCCCAGGGAGAGCGAGAAGAAGGTGAAGCCCATCGCGTTGAGTATGGCCGACGAGGTGAGATTTTCGAATTTGAAGTTGAAGAGGTACATCACGCCTTCCCAAGCGCCGTCAAGCGTGAGGCTGCGGATGATGATTGCGATCATTAGAATGAAAAGCGTCGGCATGAGATACTTCGAGAGGCGTTCGATGCCCTTTTCGACGCCCGCTACCACGACGAGACAGGTGATGCAGAGGAAGACGAAGTGCCAGCCCACGTTGAGGCAGCCGTTCGAGACGAGTTCTCCGAAGTGCGCCTTGAGGAACTCGGCGTCGGCCGTGTTGACGGCGCCCGTGAAGGAGTCGGCGAGATAGGCTGCGCACCAGCCGCCTACGACAGAGTAGTAGGACAGAATCAGAAACGACGTCAGCACTGCGAATATGCCGAGTCCGGAGAAAGCTTTCCCGCCGATGCGGCGCATGGCCGATACCGCAGAGCCGCGGCCCGCGCGTCCGATGGCAATTTCGGCCATGACAAGCGTGAGTCCGATGGTGAACGTGAAGAAGATGTACGGAATGATGAAGGCGGCTCCGCCGTTGGCGCCCGCCCAGAAGGGGAATTTCCAGATGGCGCCGATGCCGATTGCGGACCCGGCCGAAGCCAGGATGAAGCCCAGTCGAGAGCTCCATTGAGCTGCAGTGCTTGAATTCGACATTCAGTGTTCCTTTTGTATTGCTTGATGCTTGCGTGCGAAGTTTCGCGTTTTTTAAATACCTCCGCTCTTCGGACTGCTGAGAGGCTCCTGGGGATTCTGTTTTTTTAAGGCAAAACTTTTTTAATTGTAATCAGGCCTTTCCGATTTTGACTTTGATTAAGGCGATAGACATCCGATCAATAGCCGAACTTTTGCGTTCTGCTTGGAGGAAATAAGATGAAGCGCCTAATTATTTTGGGCATGAACAAATTTTAAGGCCGCAGGAAACGCATGAAACGGCGTTTCTCGGCGACAAGAGGCATCGTATGCGAGCGTGAATTTTCATGCCGAATAATGAGAGTGAGTGCCCGCTTATTTTCTTCGGCTATCTTGCTTGTGCAGAGGCATTGCTTTTCTGTTGGCTTTCGAGCGCAGAAATGCTGCCTGCCGTGCATGAGACGCACCGAGTCCGCCGACAGTCTTGAGAGGGCGGCGGCTCAGTGTCGAATTGACGACTGCTGCATTTGCTTGCAAGTGCTGTCCGTCATTGATTGGAATATCCCAGAGAAGACCCGACAAGAAAAAAGAATCAAACGATGCCGAAGAAAGCATTCGTCGTCAAGAACTCATTTTTGCTCGATGCTTGCGGCCTGCGCGGCCGTGCTCGTAATGGCCGTGGGTCTCTCTCAGACGAATTCGCCGCGCCAGTAGCGAGCCGACAACGAAGACGCCTCGAAGAAGACGAATGCCGCGACGATCGGCTCGCCAGGCCATTCGAGCATCCGTGAAGGCCGTCGCGCGCGTGAGCGGGGCGCTCGGCGCGGGCGTCGTGAGCCGCAGCGCTGACGCGATGCAAGTTCGGCAACATCTCGTTCGGCGTCTCGAAGGCTGCTCGTCAGACTGTCGCGGATGTTTTTTCCCAAGCGGTTGCTGCGCCGAAGCGATGAAGCTCTCCGAAAAGAACGCATGCATCAAAAGCGTAATGGTCGGAGCTGCAGACGGTCGATGCCGTCAACGCACGGACGGCTGCGCCTGAAGTGAGTGCCGGGAGCGCGGGATTTGCGCGGTGCATGGCGATGCAGGTGCGATTAAGGTCGAGAGCAAAGCCGAAGAGGCTGTGCAGCATGACTGAACGTTGCCTGACAACTTTCGGCTGACGGCGGCATTGATCCGCTTCTTGCCGTTCATTTTGACGACGGCGGCGCGATCGCAACAGAATCCAACTCCGCGGCAGCAATGGATCGTGCGCTTTCGCTCTCGGGCAAGACCCGCGGCGGCTTTTTCGGGTCGCTCGCGCGCAAGATGTTCAATGACGAAACATAGTTTCAGCAATGGATTGCTGGCGAAGGACAAGGCAGGCACCGCGCTTCTTGTACCCAATCTTCCGAGCGACATGCGCGTTCTTGAAGCGAGCGATCGTCAGTGCTGCCTGTCGGACGGCGCTTCCCTTGCATCCACGAGCGGCGTCGGCATCAAAATGAAGAGAGCATAGGCCGCGCGATCTTCGGCGGCAATGGCGGCTTCTTCATCATGAAGACCAAAGGCACGGGCCGCGTCGTTGTCTTGGGGTTAGGTTCGATCCGCGAAAGCGGCGTGATGCCTGATCGTCCCGTCATCGTCGACAACGGCCGCTTGGTCGCTTGGGAGTCGGCGCTTTCCTACGAGCTCACGATCAACACGAGCCTTTTCGCCAGGATTGTGCAGAGCCGGATCACGGATGAAGGCGTCATGCTCAAATTCAAGGGTACCGGCAAGGTGCTTGTCAGCTTGCGCAACAAGTGCGGCTTCTTCGACCAGATTCTCAATTCGATAACCGAGAAGGCCGTCAAGAACGGCTGATTTTTCTTCGGGCTGCGAGCCGCTTCGAGCGGCAATTGCATTGCTTCGTCGCGCGACTTCCGAAACAATTTGAACGTGCCTTGCGGATTCTCTTCAGAGGTTGGTCCCGTTAAAATACGCGGCAATTTCCGTACGAAACTTTTTCCGATAGAGGTCCCAGCTTGCAGTCCCAGCTTCCTCCTCAGCCGATTCTCGCCCGCGAAGGCTGGCCGATTGTGGGCGGACTTGCCGCTCTCACGGTGGTTTTCTGGCTTCTCCACTGGGGGGGCATCGCCTTTCTCGCGTTTGCCGCCTTTGTCTTCAGCGTGCAGTTCTTCCGCGACCCGGTTCGCCCGGCGCCATCGGATCCGAAAGCTGTTGTGAGTCCGGTTGACGGCCGCGTCTGCAAGGTGCAGAAAACGCAGAATCCCGAGACCGGCGAAGATGCCGTCATGATCTCGATCTTCATGAACGTCTTCAACGTGCACAGTCAGAAATCCCCTGTCGAAGGCGTCGTTGAAAAGGTGACCTATACGCCGGGGCTTTTCCTCAATGCAGACCTCGACAAAGCTTCGACCGACAACGAGCGCAACGCTGTGACGGTCCGCATGGCCGACGGCCGCCGCGTGACCTTCATTCAAGTCGCCGGTCTCGTCGCCCGCCGCATTATCTGTTACGCAGCGCTCGAGCAGAAGCTCGAACGCGGCCAGCGCTACGGCTTCATTCGTTTCGGCTCTCGAGTCGACGTTTATCTGCCGCTCGAAGCGGAAGTGACGGCCGTGATTGGGCAGAAAGTGACGGGCGTGGCCTCGACGATTGCCCGGCTCTGATCGGATTGACTGCGGGCGCTTTTCGCCCCGCACGCAGGATCTTTTGGCGCAGACAATGTTCCATGCTTTTTCTTTGGAACCCAAGATGGCGTCTCGCGCAGCAATTTTCATGAGAGAAGAGGTTGTCTTCATTCGCAGCCTGGCGAATGACGGGTTGCCCGTGAGGCTTCCGCGCCTGAGCGTGTCGAGGCCGCTCGACGTACAGATCGGAACCGAACGCCGCTGCGGCGTTTTCGGCAACGGACAGCGGGACGCTTTCCGACGGCATCAACGGCCTTGCCTTTACTCAAGACAGGAATTTCACCCAAATCCGTGAGGCGCTCGCTGATTTTGTCGAGCCGGAGCTTCCGGTGACGAAGAAGCGCCATGCGGGCAGCCTTCTCATGCGGAGCCTGACGGCCGAGTTTGGCTCGCGCAGCCGTCGAATCAAGTTGCCGGCATTAAGGCGACGTTCCTGAAAGGCTGGCTCGAGTCCGGCTTCATGCTTGTCGTCGATGCCGTCAAGGACGCTTGAGAAGAAGCTGATTGCCGAACCGACCCGGCTCTGCGACGTCGAAAGAACAGAAACAGGAACGCGCCGCGTTGCACGGACGGGCTCGCCGCGCCTTGCCGACTGGGAGGCGCAGGTTGTAGGTTTCGTCCCTGCGAAGAAACTTGCCGGGCTTCTCGGCCGCCCGCACAACTTGAAGGTGCCGCCGAGCCTGTGCGGGGTTCTGAGCATGGCCGGCGAGAGCGTCCTGATTTCTGCGGGCTCAGCATGACTGCCGCGCAAGGAAGCCCCCCATGAACAAGCAGAAGCGGCAGTCTTCCGAACTCGACGAATTCCTTGGCGAGCTTATTCAAAAGAGAGGGGAGGCCGGCCGAGAAATCAAAGCAGCCGCTGAGGCGAAAGCATCATGACGGTCATGCTCGGACGTCTTTTGTCCCGCACATTCTTGAGGGCGAAACAACCAATCATCTCGGCTGTCGATGCGGAGAAGCCGAAATCGGCGGCAATGAACGCAACGGATGCGCGGCCGAGCGGCTCAAGTCCGAGACGCTCGGCGAGATTGAGGCGGACATGCCCGGAGACCGCCACGCCAGGGGCGGCTTCTGCCGCGCAGCGTCGTCTCGAAGGCTTCGAAGAAAAGATTTTGAGCCTTTATGTCCGTGATCCTGTCGCCCGGGAAATCAAAGTTTTCAAAATCTTTGAAATTGAACGCGTGCGCTGCGCGGCTGCGGGTGGCCGACGTTTGAGTCTTCTCGTTGATAAAGCAGCTCAGGCCCTCACGCCCGCAGTGAAGCAGAGAATCGGCACTTCAGTCGCAGGCAGATTCATCGCCGCGCCGAGAGCGTTCCAATCGGCTGAGCCGCGAACGACGCCGCCGAGGCCCATGGCTTCGCACGCGAGATAGGCATTCTGCACCATGGCGCCCGCATCGACGTACACGTAGGCCGGGCGCGCCGTCTGCGTGCGCGGCGTATTTTCCATGATGAAGACGAGCGTTGCCGCGGCTTTGTCGACGAAGGCATGCTGCCCGAGCGTCGAGAGCGCGCGAAGGTCTTTTTCGACAAGAAGTTCGAGCTGATTCAGTTCGGCGTTGTAGCGCCAGGCGCCGTCGGCGCGAAGCACGGCGACCGTCACCGTGCGCAGATCGAGGCAGGAAGGCGCCGTTCGTTTTCCGGACTTATCGGAGACGCCGGCCGTAAACCA
>CAZUXQ010000038.1:5080-10069 GCA_964624425.1 uncultured Sutterella sp. | reverse complement strand
TACTACGATGGCTGGGGAGTCATGATCGGTGCCGGCATTCCGCTCTGGGGCGGCGATCTCTCCGTCGCGGCCGGATACATGGATGCTGACCTTCAGGGTTTCTCCAACACTAAATCCGAGGGTGCCGGATACGACATCAAGCGCTGGATGCTCGGCGGCAGCTATGGCTATCCGCTCTCCAAGAGAACCAAGCTCTACGGCTTCGCCGGCTACGTGTACGACAGCGTTGACTCCAAGAGCAAGGCTCTCGACCGCAATCCGGCAGTCGCGCAGGTCGGCGCCGGCATTGTCCACTACTTCTGATGAGAGTCGTTCCGCGAGCCTGAGCGGCTGAAGCGCTCAAGCCGCGCTCGCGGCGATTCGACGGAAGCTCCGGGCTCGTTCCCTGCTGGGGGAGCGGGCCTTTTTCCGTCTTCGACGCGGCAAATCGGCGGAATCCCCGAGGCGGCGAAAGTTCAGCAGCGTTTTTTCATGAAAGATGGGGCGGCCCCAATTTGCGGCGGCAGGCATCCCGCCCGGCATGTCGGGATCCGAAATGACGGCGCAATCGCCCTGCAACCCGCCTTTAGACTCGCGCTTCGTCAGGAATGCGGGCCGGGAGGCGCCCGATCAGAGCCGCGCCCGGAAATCAGGACGCGCTTCCCAGGCCTCTTGCCGGCAATTGCGGCCGCAGACGGCAGCCGGGGCGGGATTTCGGCTTGTTTCTGCGGACGCAAAATTCCCGGCCTCTTCGATTTCTCCGGTTGCTACAATCAAGAAGCTCTGTTACCGCCACTTTTCGTTCGGATCTCATCCATCATGAATAAGCTTCAGCACGCGGCCTTCTCGGGCGCCTTCGCCGCAGCGGTTCTTTTCGGCTTCGGCGCAGCCGTTCCCGCCGGCGCGCAGCAGCCTGCGGCCGATGCGGCCAAGGCTGAAAATCCGGCGCCGCTCAAGATCGGCGTCGTCAACATGGAGCGAATCCTGCGCGACGCGAAGGCCGCTCAGATCGCAAGCGACCGGCTCAACGCCGAGGGCTCCCGCCGTCAGGAAGAAATCGAAGCCATTTCGCGCCGCTTCAAGCAGCGCCTCGAGCGCTTTGAAAAGAACGCGGCTTCGATGGAGGAGCAGGAGCGTCTGCAGGAACGCCGCTCGCTCGCCGAAATGGAGCGCGACGTGACTCGCCGCAGCCGCGAAGCGCGCGAAGAGTTCAATCAGCGCCGCAACGAAGAAGTGCTTCTTCTTCAGAACCGCGCCGGTCGCATCATTCAGGACATCGCCCGCAAGGAAAAGTTCGACCTCGTGCTCTACGAATTCTTCTTCGCGAGCGAGCGCGCGGACCTGACGGCCCGCGTCATCGAAGAGCTTGACCGAGGCGTCGAGCAGGATCCGAAGAAGAAGGCGAAGTAGCAGCGGCGGCAGGCCCGGCAAAGACGGCATCCGAAGTCCGGCGGACGCATTCTCGAGAAGAGCGGCCGCCGGGACGCACATCAGCATTCTCACGCAGGCATACGACATGTCCGACATCCGCTTTGAAATCAACGACCTCGTTCAGCGCGTGCGCGCAGCGTCGAAAGACCGCCTCGGCATGACGGTTCTCGGCGGCAATCCGACGGTCTCCCGCTTCATGCCGCCGCAGACGGCGGGCGAGGGCGACATGAGCTTTCTCGCAGACCCAGCCTACGCCGAAGCGATGAAGACTTCGAAGGCCGCAGTTCTCGTCATGCGCGAAGAGGACGCGAAGGCGCTTTTCGGCGACGGCGCTCCCGAACGCACGATTCTCGTCTGCGATGATCCGTACGCGTTTTTCGCGTTCGCTTCGCAGCTCCTTTATCCGGTGCGCCGCGAAGTCGGCATTCATCCGCAGGCCTTCGTCGAAGAAGGCGCCGAAGTCGATCCGGCCGCGACGGTCGACGTCTTCGCCGTCGTGAGGAAGGGCGCCCGGATCGGCCCGCGGGCTCTGATCGGCGCAGGGGTCTATGTGGGCGAAAACGCCGTCGTCGGCGCCGACACGATCATCTACCCGAATGCGGTGCTCTACCGCGGCACGGTCGTGGGTGCGGGCTGCTGCATTCAGTCGGGAGCCGTTTTGGGCGGCGACGGCTTCGGCTTTGCGCCTTTTCGCGGCGAATGGGTGAAGATCCCGCAGCGCGGCCGCACGGTGCTGGGCGACGACGTCGAAATCGGCGCCAACACGACGGTCGACCGCGGCGCGCTCGACGACACGGTCGTCGGAGACGGCACGAAGATCGACAATCAGATCCAGCTCGGCCACAACGACCGCATCGGCAAACACTGCGTGATGGCTTCCTGCGTCGGCATTGCGGGCTCCACGACCGTGGGCGACCACGTGATGATCGGGGGCGCGGCGATGATCAACGGCCACATCACGATTCCGAGCGGCTCGGCCGTCGGACCGGCCACGGCCATTACCGGCTGGGGCAGCGAGCCGCAGCAGCTCGCGGGCTTCTTTCCTGCGATGAGCATGCGCGGCTTCGCCCGCACGGCGGCCGTCGTTTCGAGGCTGCCCGAGATGCGCAGGGAGCTCAAGGCGCTTCGGCAGGAGGTCGAAGCGCTTCGCGCGTTAATCCGAAAGGCAGAAGCGCAGCCGCAGCCGAACGCGCGACAATCTGTCTTGGCCGGCGGCGGCCGCGAGCTTCGCGCGCCGTCAGGTTCCGCCACTTTTAGAGAGACTTGACGAAGAAATGCCCAAGAGCTTGAATATTCTCGACATCATGGAGCAGCTGCCCCATCGCTATCCGTTCCTTCTGATCGACCGCGTCGTCGAGTTGTCCGACGACCTGACGAGCGTCGTGGCCGTCAAGAACGTGACGATGAACGAACCGCAGTTTACGGGGCACTTCCCGCATGTTCCCGTGATGCCCGGCGTGCTCATCATCGAAGCCATGGCGCAGGCCTGCGCCGTCATTGCGCTTGCCCGCCTTCCCGAGGACGTCGACCGCAAGAAGTGCCTCTACTACTTCGCCGGCATCGACAAGGCCCGCTTCAAGAGAATGGTGCAGCCCGGCGATCAGCTCGTGATCGAAGGCAGGTTCATCCGCTCGAAGATGGGCATCGGCGTTTTCGAGGCCGTCGCCAAGGTCGACGGCAAGGTCGCCGCTCAGGCCGAAATGATGTGCGCCTATCGTCCGGCGCCCGCCGCGTCGAACGGCTGATCCGCCGCTTCCTTTCGGATCGGGCGCCGCAGAGGCTGAGCCTTTGTCCTTCGCGGCGTCCGGCGGTTCGCCTTCCGCGCATCGAGGCCGTCCGTCCGGGAAGAGAACCGGCGCGCGTCCGCCGCTCGAAGAATTAAGCTCGAGACAAGCCGCCGGTTCGTATAATCCCAAATTAGGCTGAAGCGGCGGATTCCCCGTGAACGGGCGCATCTCCCGCTTTCCGATGACTGAACGCGGCGCGGCCCGTCTCCGGACGGCGGCATTGGATGCGCGGCGCCGCGTCCGAAAGAAGTAGGAAGATCTTCCGAATGGCAAGCATTCACCCCAGCGCCGTCGTGGATTCCCGCGCCGAACTTGCCGACGACGTCGTCGTCGGTCCGTTCTGCCTGATCGGACCGAACGTCAGAATCGGCGCCGGAACGGTGCTTCGCAGCCACGTCGTGGTCGAGGGACGCACGACGATCGGCTGCCGCAACGTCGTCTATGCGGGCGCGAGCATCGGCTGCCGCCCGCAGGACAAGAAGTACGCCGGCGAAGACACGGCGCTCGTCGTGGGCGACGACAACGTGATCCGCGAAAACCGCACGCTTTCGATCGGCACCGTTCAGGACAACGGCCTCACGACGGTGGGCAGCCGCAATCTCCTGATGGCAAACGCGCACGTCGCGCACGACTGCGCGGTCGGCCGCGACGCCATCCTCGCCAACAACGTCGCCTTGGGCGGCCATGTCCGCATCGGCGACCACGCGATCATCGGCGGCCAGACGGGCGTGCACCAATTCGTGCGCGTCGGCGCCTATGCGATGGTGGGCGGCGCTTCGGGCGTCGTTCAGGACGTTCCGCCGTACGTCATCTGCCACCTGAATCCCTGCACGCCCGTCGGCCTCAACATCATCGGACTGCGCCGCGCGGGCTTTGCCGACGAGCAGATCCGCGCGCTCCGCCGCGCCTACGGCGCCTTCTACCGCGAAAATCTTACCGCGAAGGAAGCCTGCGCGAAAATGGACGAAATCGCCGCCGAATTCCCGGGCGCCGCCGCCGAAGTGCTGGCCTTCAAGACCTTCGTTGAGGCAAGCAGGCGGGGCGTCATCCGCTGAGCCGTTCCCCGGCCGAGCGGAGGCCCGAACGCGCAGGCATCCAACAGAACAGACGCAAATTGGAGAGATGATCATGGGAACCCATCAACCGATCCCGACCCCGGAAAAGAACGGCGCAGCGTGGCTTGCGGGCGAAGCGAGCGGCGACTTCATCGCGAGCTTGGCGATCCCTGAAGTCGCCCGCCGCATGAAAGGCGCTCCGCAGTACGGCGTGGGCGGACCCCGCATGCGCGAAGCCGGCTTCAGAGCCTGGCACGACATCCGCGAATTCTCCGTGCGCGGCTATGCCGAAGTGCTGATGCATCTGCCGCGCCTGATCCGTCTGCGCTCGGATCTCGTCGGCCGCTTTGCGGATTCGATGCCGCAGGTTTTCGTGGGCGTCGACGCTCCGGACTTCAATCTCGGGGTCGAAGCGCAGCTTCGCCGCAAGGGCGTGCCGACGGTTCATTTCGTGAGTCCGGCCGTCTGGGCCTGGCGTCCGGAACGCATTCATCAGATCCGCCGAGCCGTGGACCGCATGCTTTTGGTCTTCCCGTTCGAAGTGGAAATCTACAGGCGCTCGGGCATCCCGGCCGTCTACGTCGGCCATCCGCTCGCTTCGATCATTCCGATGAAGCCCGATGCGGCGGGCGCGCGCAAAGAATTCGGCATCGCCGAAGACGGCCTGCCCGTCGTCGCCGTGCTGCCGGGCTCGCGCATCGATGCAGTGTCGGGCTGCGCGCCCGCCTTTTTCGGCC
>CAZUXQ010000038.1:0-5070 GCA_964624425.1 uncultured Sutterella sp. | reverse complement strand
GCCGTCGAAAAGCTCCTGCACCGCTGCGGCGGCATGCATGTGCTTGTTCCCGCAGTCGACGAGCGCGCCCGCGAAAAGATCATCTTCACGGCCGGCCGGTACGCCCGCCTCGCGCAGAGCATGATCGTCCGCATCGGCGCGAGCCACCGCATGATGGAAGCGTCCGACGCCGTTCTCTGCGCCTCGGGCACCGCCGCGCTCGAGGCGGCGCTCTACAAGAAGCCGATGGTCGTGGGCTACAAAATGCCTGCCGTCACGGGCATGATCATGCAGAAGAAGGGCTTGATCCGCCATGTGTCGCTGCCCAACATTCTCATGGGCGAAAGCGTCGTGCCGGAATTTCTGCAGTACTTCTGCGAAGCCGATCCGATCTCCTGGGCGCTCGAAGATGCGCTTGAGAACGACAGCCGCCGCAGGATGCTTGAAGAACGCTTCGCGAAGCTTCACGAATCGCTCGCGGCGGATACGGCCAATCTCGCCGCCGACGTCATCATGGAAATGGCCTCGCGCGCGCCGGCCCGCTGATCGGCGGGGCGCTTCGTTCTTTTGGGTGCCTTCATGATGAAGAAAGTCCGCGCGTCAGAGACGGCCGGCGACGGCTTCGGCCTCTCCGAGGAGGCCGGCTTGCGGTTCGATGCGAAGCTTGCGGCGGGGGTCGACGAAGCCGGCCGCGGTCCGCTGGCCGGGCCCGTCTGCGCGGCCGCGGTCATTCTCGATCCCGAAAAGCCTATCGCGGGCCTGAACGACTCGAAGAAGCTCTCCGCGAAGAAGCGGGAGGCGCTTGAGGCCGAAATCAAGGAGAAGGCCCTCGCTTGGAGCATCGCATGGGGGAGCGTCGAAGAGATCGGCCGCATCAACATCCTTCAGTCCGCAATGGCGGCGATGAAGCGCGCCGTCGACGGGCTCGGCCTGAAGCCCGATTTCGTTCTGGTCGACGGCAATCGTCTCCCGAAGCTCGATATGCCCGCTGAGGCGATCGTCAAGGGCGACGAGAAGGTGCCGGCCATTTCTGCGGCGTCGATCCTCGCCAAAACCGCACGGGACCGCCTGATGACGGAACTCGCGCAAATGTATCCGGGCTACGGCTTCGAGGCGAACGCCGGCTACGGCACGAAGCGGCATGTCGAAGCGATCCGCGCGCTCGGCCCGACGCCCGTGCACAGAATGACGTTCGAGCCGCTCAAGTCGATGTTCGCGAAGAAGGCCGGCCGTGCGGCGCGGTCCGACGGCGAATCTTCAGGGGAGTAGGCAGCGCATGACGCCGCTCATGATCGAAAGCGAAGCCAACGCGCGCTTCAGGCGCTGGAAGAGGCTCGCGCTGGAGCCCCGCAGCGTGAAGCGCGAAGGCGCAGCGCTCCTTGAAGGCATCCATCTCCTTCAGGTGCTTGCCGAAGCGGTTCGGGCAGGGCGGGGCCCGCGCGTCGAGGCGCTGATCCTCAATGCGCGGCGCGCCGCAGGCGAGGCCTGCGCGCTCGTCGAGCGTCTGGCCGACTTGTCGGGCGCGAGGGTGTTTCTTCTCGAGAACCGTCTCTACAAGACGATCTCGCCCGTCGAGAACGGCGTCGGCTGCATGGCCGAAATGGCGCTTCCCAAGGGGGCGTCGGCCGACGATCTTCGTTCGGGCGACGTGCTCTATCTGGACGGCGTGCAGGATGCGGGCAACGCCGGCACGATCATCCGAACGGCTGCGGCCGCCGGCTTCGGAGCCGTCGCGGCCGGTCCCGGGACGGCGCTTCTTTGGTCCGCGAAGGCGCTTCGCGCCGGCATGGGCGCGCATTTCGCCGTGAAGATCGCCGAGGGCGTCCCGATCGAAGACTTCCGGGCGAATTATGAAGGGCGCATTTATGCGGCGGACGCCGGAGGCGGGGAGGACGTCTTCAAGGCGGCCGACTTTGCCGACGGGCCGTGCTGCTGGGTGATGGGCGCGGAAGGGGCCGGCGTCTCGGAGCGGGCGCTGGCATGCTGCGACGCTCGCTACTGCATTCCCATTTCGTCCGGCGTCGAGTCGCTCAATGTATCGGCTGCGGCGGCCGTGTGCCTTTTCGAGACGGTGCGCCGCCGTTCGGCAAAGGCTTGAGAATCGTCGGGAAGGCCCGGAATTTCCGGCCTCCTTGACGAAGCTTCGGCGGCGGGCGGCTTCGATTTTGCGGGCTTCCCGTATTGATGCGGCCTGACCGTCCCAATACAATCTCAGCCGGCTTTTCCGAATTCGGGCGGGCGCGCGCGTTGCGCCGCCGGCGGCGAATTCCAATCCGAACGGACGGCGTTCGCGAGATTCTCGTCCGTTATCCCGCGAGGACGCAATATGCTGAACTTTTCCTACTGCAACCCGACACGCCTCGTATTCGGACGCGGCGCCGAACATCAGACCGGCGATGTTGTCAGGAGCATTCTCGGCAAAGCCGGGAAGGTGCTCGTGATCTTCGGCGGCGGTTCCGCCCGCCGCAGCGGCATTCTCGAGGCTGTTGAAAAAAGCCTCGAAGCCGCGGGCATGACGGTTTTGGAAAAGGGCGGCGTGCAGCCCAATCCGCGCATGAGCTTCGTGCGCGGCGCGATCGACTGGATCCGCGATCAGGGCGTCAAGGGGATCGTCGCCGTGGGCGGCGGTTCCGTCATCGACACGGCGAAGGCCGTTGCCGCGGGCGTCGAATACGAAGGCGACGCCTGGGATTTCTTCGAAGGCAGGGCGCAGCCCGAGAAGGCGCTTCCCGTCTTTGCCGTTCTCACGATTCCGGCCGCCGGCTCCGAACAGTCGATCCGCGCCGTTCTGACGCACCACGGCGTCAAGACCGGCATCGGCGCCGAAGTGCTTCGGCCGAAGGCCGCCTTCATCAACCCGGCCCGCTTCGCGACGCTGCCGTCCGACCAGATCGGCGCGGGCGTGCTCGACATGTTCTCGCACATCCTCGAGCGCTACTTCACGAATACGGAAGCGACGGACTACACGGACGCGCAGGCCGAAGCCGCGCTTCGCACGATCCTTGAGTTCGGCCCGAAGGTCCTTGCCGATCCGGACGACTACGACGGCTGGTGCCAGATCGCGCTTGCGGGCAGCTTCGCGCACAACGGCTATTTCGGCATGGGCCGCGAAGAAGACTGGGCCTGCCACGCGATCGAACACGAAATTTCCGGCTGGAACGAAGCGGTCGTGCACGGCCGCGGCCTCGCCGTCGTGATTCCGGCCTGGATGCGCTACGTTTCTGCCTTTGCGCCCAAGCGCTTCATCGACTTCGCCGTCCGCGTGATGGGAGTCGAGCCGAAGGACGGCGGCGGGGAAACGCTCAAGGCCGGCATCGACGCCTTCGCCGCCTGGATCGAAGAGATGAAGCTGCCGACTACGCTCGAAGCGCTCGGCATTCCCGACTGCCCGATTGATTCGCTCGCGCGCCATTGCTGCCGCAGCGGCACGGTCGGGCGTCTGAAGGCGCTCTCGGCCGAAGACGTGCTTGAAATCTATAAGGGCATGAAGGCATGAAGACGCAGTGATTCGAGAGTTTTTGCTCTCGGAAATCCGTCAAAATGAAAAGCGGCTGAAGGCAGTTCCTGCGGCCGTTTTTGATTGACGGAAAGGCGCATTGGGAAAGGACTGCAAAGATGACATCTCGAAGAGGGTTTCTGAAGCGGATGCTGGGCGGCGCGGCCGCCGCAGGCGCTGCGGGCGGCGCCGGGTGGGGACTTTTGAGGCGCAGTTTCGGCGCCGATCCTTCGGGCGAGCATCTCGCGCGCATTTCCCAGTCGCCCAACTGCCGCGACGGGGCCTTCCGCAATTTGGTCGAAGTGCCGGAAATGACGGCGAATCGTCCGCGGCGGCAGGTGATGTGGGAGTTTTTGACGGAGCCCGATCACGGTCAAAAGCCGACGAAGCCCGTGCCTTCAAGGAAGACGCCGCTCTTCGGTCTTGCCGACGACGCGATGGTCTGGCTCGGACACTCGGGCTACTTCCTGCGTGCGGCCGGCCTCAGCATCCTCATTGATCCGGCGCTTCACCATGCGTCGCCGGTGCCGTTCTCGTTCGCGCCGTTCCCGGGCAGCAATCCGTATTCGCCCGCCGATCTGCCCGAAATAGATCTTCTCGTCATCACGCACGACCATTACGATCATCTCGACGTCGATACGGTCGATGCGCTCAAGGGGCGAGTGAAGCGCGTGGTCTGCCCCTTGGGCGTCGGCTCCCATTTCGCTTATTGGGGCTGGCCTCCGGAGCTCGTCGCGGAATTGGATTGGTTCGACGAGATCGACGTCGGCGCTTGCTTGAAAGTGACGGCCGTGCCCTCGCAGCACTTCTCCGGGCGCACCATGAAGCGCAACACGACGCTTTGGGCGGGCTTCGTCTTTGAAATCGACGGCCGCGTTCTCTACCTTTCGGGCGACGGCGGGTACGGTCCGCACTTCAAGGCAGTCAAGGCGCGCTGGCCCGTCATCGATTTGGCGATTCTCGAAGCCGGCCAATACAGCGCCGATTGGTCGACGATTCATCTGATGCCGAACGACTGGCGGCAGGCCGCGGCTGATCTCGCGCCTCAGACGATTGCCGCCTGCCACAACAGC
Organism: uncultured Sutterella sp.; assembly: GCA_964624425.1. Classification (GTDB taxonomy): domain Bacteria; phylum Pseudomonadota; class Gammaproteobacteria; order Burkholderiales; family Burkholderiaceae_F; genus Sutterella. The sequence goes on along the minus strand of CAZUXQ010000038.1, from coordinate 522 downwards.
AAGTACGACCTCTCGCGGCATCTCTGGACGGATCCGCTGAATGCGGCGCTGGAGAACGCGCGTCGATTGAATCTTGCGCTCGCTGCGCCCATGATCGGCGAAGCATTCATTTGGCACGCCCCCGACTGCATTGATCGGCAGTGGTGGCCCGATGAACCTTGAGCCGAAACGTCGGCCAATCAAGCGAAGGATTCCTCATCATGTCGAGCAAGCCGCAGACGCGCAGGCGGGCCGGCGCGGCACCGGGCGCGATTTTTGGAACGGGTTCCGCGCCGCGGATCGAAATGATTCGCGCTTGGGAAGAAGCGCAGGCGCCTGAAAAGACTGCAGACGAAGCCTGACGCAGAATTTCCCCGACTCAAAAGCCGGCTCGGCTTTTGGACATTTTCGGCCGATTCCATTTCGGGCGTCGGACCTCTACAATCTGATGAATTGAAGCGCGAGCGGCCGCTCTTTTTGAGGAAAGGCGGACGGCTTTAACTGCCGCCCGTCGAGCGGGTGCGGGCATGCACCTGGACTTCC
>CAZUXQ010000037.1:4613-10128 GCA_964624425.1 uncultured Sutterella sp. | reverse complement strand
GCGGCTGGTTAGACGGCCGCGTACACGCCATTACTTGAGGGTCTTGGCCTTTTCAAAAGCTTCGTCGATCGTGCCGACCATGTAGAACGCCTGTTCGGGCAGTTCATCGCATTCGCCGTCAACAATCATCTTGAAGCCGCGAATCGTTTCCTTCAGCGGAACATACTTGCCCGGGGCGCCCGTGAACACTTCGGCCACGTGGAACGGCTGCGACAGGAAGTTCTGGATCTTGCGGGCGCGCTGAACGACAAGCTTGTCCTCAGGAGCAAGTTCGTCCATGCCCAGAATTGCGATGATGTCGCGAAGTTCCTTGTAGCGCTGAAGCGTTTCCTGAACGCGGCGGCAGGTGGAGTAGTGTTCTTCGCCGATGATGTTCGGGTCAACCTGACGGGACGTCGAGTCGAGCGGATCGACGGCCGGATAAATGCCGAGAGCCGCGATGTCGCGCGAAAGAACGACGGTGGCGTCCAAGTGGCCGAACGTCGTAGCCGGAGACGGGTCGGTCAAGTCGTCGGCAGGCACGTACACGGCCTGAATCGACGTGATGGAACCGGTTTTCGTCGAAGCAATGCGTTCCTGCAGCTTGCCCATTTCTTCAGCAAGCGTCGGCTGATAGCCCACGGCAGAAGGCATGCGGCCGAGAAGAGCCGACACTTCCGTGCCGGCAAGAGTATAGCGATAGATATTGTCGATGAAGAGGAGAATGTCGCGGCCTTCGTCGCGGAAGGCTTCCGCCATCGTCAGGCCCGTCAAGGCAACGCGAAGACGGTTGCCCGGCGGTTCATTCATCTGACCGAACACCATCGCGACCTTGTCCAGCACCTTCGACTCGCCCATTTCATGGTAGAAGTCGTTGCCTTCGCGGGTGCGTTCGCCGACGCCGGCAAATACGGAATAGCCGCCGTACTGCTTGGCGATGTTGTTGATCAATTCCATCATGTTGACGGTCTTGCCGACGCCGGCGCCGCCGAACAAACCGACCTTGCCGCCTTTGGCAAACGGGCAGATCAGGTCAATAACCTTAATGCCGGTTTCAAGCAGGTCGACGGACGGAGAAAGTTCGTCGAACTTCGGCGCGGCATTGTGAATGGGACGCATTTCATCGGCGGCAATTTCGCCGCAGTCGTCGATAGGACGGCCGAGAACATCCATAATGCGGCCGAGAGTCTTCGGTCCGACGGGCACGGAAATTTCCTTGCCCGTGCGGGAGACCTTCATGCCGCGGCGGAGACCTTCGGACGAACCCATAGCGATGGTGCGGACGACGCCGTCACCGAGCTGCTGTTCGACTTCAAAGACCAAGCCGCTTTCGGCCAACGAGTTGCTCTCATCCTTTTCAAGGACGAGGGCTTCGTAAATCTTCGGCATTTCGTCGCGCGGGAATTCAATGTCCACCACAGCGCCGATCACCTGTACGATCTGTCCGATACTCATGGGGGTTACCTCAGTGATCGATTTCAAATTCGATTAAGAAGACACAGCCGCGGCACCACCGACAATTTCGGTGATTTCCTTCGTAATGCCGGCCTGGCGAGTCTTGTTGTAGACGAGCTGCAGATCATCGATAAGCTTCTTGGCATTATCGGAAGCGGCCTTCATGGCAACCATGCGGGCGCTCTGTTCGGAAGCCATATTTTCTGCAACTGACTGGTAAATCAAAGCCTCAACGTAGCGCTTCAAGAGCACGTCGAGAACGGTTTTGGCGTCGGGCTCGTAGAGATAATCCCACGAGTACTTGCGCTCAGGCTCGACGGCGGAAAGGAAATCATCCGTAAGCGGCAGAAGCTGCTCGATAACCGGTTCCTGCTTCATCGCATTGACGAAACGGGAATAGGCAAGATAAACCTTATCAACCTTTCCTTCCCGGAAGGCTTCGATCTGCACGCTGATGGCGCCGATCAAGCGATCAAGGTTGGGACGATCGCCGAGCTGGGTGACCTGACTGACAACAGGAACCCCCAGCCGCTGCAAGAAGCCGTAGCCCTTATTACCAATGGCAGTCGCATCAATCTTGATGCCCTGTTCCGTCCAATCCTTCACGCGGTGAAGAATCTGGCGCTGAATGTTGGTATTAAGAGCGCCGGCAAGACCCTTGTCCGTCGAGACGAAGATCAGGCCGATTCGCCGGGCTCCCTTCTGCTCGCACAGGAACGGATGCTTGTAGTCGGACACGTTCGCCTTCGACAGATGCGAGCAGATCACTCGAATCTTGTCGCCGTAAGGACGCGCGGCGAACATCCGGTCCTGAGCCTTGCGCATCTTCGAGGCCGCAACCATTTCCATCGCCTTGGTGATCTTGCGCGTATTTTGAACGCTCTTGATCTTTCCGCGAATTTCCTTTGTACTAGGCATGGATTTGGGTCCTCTTGGATGTGACGCTTAGAAAGCGCCGTTCTTCTTGAAGTCTTCAATAGCGGCCTTCAGAGCGGCTTCAATGCCGTCGTCGAGAGCCTTCTTCGCTTCGATTTCGCCGACGAGATCGCTGAAGTGAGTCTGGAGGTGGTCGCGCATGGCGCGTTCGCAGCGCATTGCATCGCCGACAGCCACATCGTCGTAGTAACCGTTGTTTACAGCATAAAGAACGACCGCTTCTTCCCAAACCTGCAAAGGCTGGTACTGAGGCTGCTTCATCAGTTCGGTAACCATGCGGCCGCGTTCGAGCTGCTTGCGCGTCACTTCATCCAAGTCCGAAGCGAACTGAGCGAACGCCGCCAAGGCTCGATACTGAGCCAGAGCAAGACGGACGCCGCCGCCGAGCTTCTTGATGATCTTCGTCTGAGCCGCGCCGCCGACTCGGGAAACCGAAATGCCGGGGTTGATGGCCGGACGAATGCCGGCGTTGAAGAGGTCCGTTTCCAAAAAGATCTGGCCGTCGGTAATCGAAATCACGTTGGTCGGAACGAAAGCGGTAACGTCGCCGGCCTGCGTTTCAATAATCGGCAAAGCAGTCATCGAACCGGTCTTGCCCTTGACTTCGCCTTTCGTAAAGCGTTCGACATAGGTCGAATTCACGCGGGCTGCGCGTTCAAGGAGACGGCTGTGCAAATAGAAGACGTCGCCGGGATAGGCCTCGCGTCCCGGCGGACGGCGCAGAAGCAGGGAGATCTGACGATAAGCCCACGCCTGCTTCGTCAAGTCGTCGTAAACGATGAGGGAATCCTGGCCGCGGTCGCGGAAGTATTCGCCCATCGTGGCGCCGGCGTACGGAGCGATGTACTGCATGGCGGCAGATTCGGAAGCCGTAGCGGCCACGACGATGGTGTATTCCATGGCGCCGTGTTCCTGAAGCTTGCCGACAACGTTGGCAATCGTGGACGCCTTCTGACCGATGGCGACGTAAACGCAGATCAGGTCCTTGCCCTTCTGATTGATGATCGTGTCGATGGCGACAGCCGTCTTGCCGGTCTGACGGTCGCCGATGATAAGCTCGCGCTGGCCGCGGCCGATCGGCACCATCGAATCGATGGACTTGAGGCCGGTCTGGACAGGCTGCGAAACGGACTGACGGTCAATGACGCCGGGAGCAACCTTTTCGACAACGTCGTAGGCTTTGGCATCGATCGGTCCCTTGCCGTCGATAGGCTGGCCGAGGGCGTTCACAACGCGGCCGATCAGTTCCGGACCAACCGGCACCGAGAGAATGCGGCCCGTCGTCTTGACCGTGTCGCCTTCGGAAACGCCTTCGAAGTCGCCGAGGATGACGGCGCCGACAGAGTCGCGCTCGAGGTTCAGGGCCAAGCCGAAAACATCGTTGGGAAATTCCAGCATTTCGCCCTGCATCACGTCACTAAGGCCATGAATGCGAGCGATGCCGTCGGACACCGAAACAACGGTGCCCTGCGTGCGAAGATCAGCGGATACACCGAGGCCTTCGATTCGCTTCTTCAGCAGATCGCTGATTTCACTGGGATTGAGTTGCATCTTACAGCTCCGAATTTTTATGCGGTAAGCGTCGTCTTCATTTGTTCAAGACGAGCGCGAATCGAGGCGTCAAGGAGCTTGTCGCCGACATGCACGCGCACGCCGCCGATCAAATCCTTATCGACAGTCACGATCGGATGAAGCTTCATGCCTGGAAATTTCTTCGCCAGCGCAGCCACAAGTTCATTGACCTCAGCTTCTTCAAGCGGAAATGCCGACACGATGCGGGCATCTGCAACGCCTTCGGAAGCATTTTTCAGATCACGGAACTGCCGCGCAATTTCAGGCATGACCTCAAGACGATTGTTCTCGACTACCGTTTGAAGCAGGTTCTTAATTTCCGCCGGAATATCGCCGGCCACCTCTCCGAGAAGATCGAAGATTTGTCGGTCGGTAACCTTGGGATCTCCTGCGAGCTCGATGACGTTCGGATCGTTCGCCACCTGGGCGACGAAATCCAGAGTCTCGACCGCTCGAGTCATTTCTTCAGCGCCAGCTTTTCGGTCCTGAAGCGCTTCGATCAAGGCTTCAGCGTACGGGCGCGCTATCGTCGAAAGTTCCGCCATAGTTAGAGCTTCGCCTTCAATTGATCAAGCATATTTGCATGAGCGGCCCGGTCGACTTCACGACTGAGAATCTGCTCAGCACCCATCACAGCCAAGGCCGCAACTTGATCGCGGAGCTCTTCGCGGGCGCGCTGCATTTCGGTGACAGCTTCAGCTTTTGCGGCTTCAATGATGCGGGCGGCTTCGACTTCCGCCTGAGCCTTGGCATCATCAATGATGGACTGGGCGCGCTTTTCGCCATCGGCAACAATAGTCGAAGCGCGGGCGCGCGCAACAGCCTCAATAGACTTGCCTTGTTCCGTAGCGACGGCAAGAGCCTTTTCACCCTTAGTGGCTGCCGCCAAACCATCGGCGATCTTCTTTTGGCGCTCTTCGATCGCGCTGATCAAAGGCGGCCAAATGTACTTCATGGTGACCCAGGCCCCCAAGAAGAACACGACCATCTGTACAAACAGAGAGGCATTAATGTTCATTATCGGAACCCCGTTATGCCGGAAGCGCCCGACCAATCAATCGCAGGCGCAACCGACAGCGTCATTACAAAAAGAGACGTACTACGTTCGGCTTGGATTAGCCGGCGAACGGGTTGGCAAAGGCGAACATCATGGCGATGCCGACGCCGATAAGGAAGGCAGCGTCGATCAGGCCGGCCAAAAGGAACATCTTCGTCTGGAGCGGTTCCATGAGTTCAGGCTGGCGAGCGGACGATTCGAGGTACTTGGAACCCATCAGGGCGATCCCGAGGCAAGCGCCAATGGCGCCCAGGCCGACGATAAAACCGCAGGTGATAGCAACTAAACCGACGTTGGTCATTTTTTAAAGACTCCTAGAGGAAAGAAGGGAGTAGGTAATTGAGGAATGTTTGCCTGTCAATGGCTGCTGTGAGCTTGGCCGATATAGACAAGCGTCAGCATCATAAAGATGAAGGCCTGCAACAGAACAATCAGTACATGGAAAAGCCACCAGATTAAGCCGGCAATGACTTGACCAAGTCCAGCACCTGCAGCGCCGAGAGGTCCAAAGTCAAG
>CAZUXQ010000037.1:0-4603 GCA_964624425.1 uncultured Sutterella sp. | reverse complement strand
AACCACCCAGCAATGCCACAAGGAAGAATACGAGCTCGCCGGCATACATGTTGCCGAAGAGTCGCATACCAAGCGAAACGAACTTCGCCAAGTATTCGATGATGTTCATCGCCAAGTTGAACGGCCACAAAAGCGGGAACTTCCCGAACGGGGCCGTAAAGAGCTCGACAACGAAGCCAGAAAAGCTTTTGACTTTAATGCCGTAGTAGAACAGCAGAAGAAGGACGCCGAAAGAAATGCCGAGCGTTCCATTCAAGTCCGCCGTCGGCAGAGGACGGAGGTGGTCAAGACCGACAAAGCCGGCCATCGACGGAAACAGATCGACAGGAATCAAGTCGATGCAGTTCATCATGGCCACCCAGCAAAAAACCGTCAAGGCGAGCGGCGCGATGAACGTTCGGTCGCCGTGCACAATGTTCTTTGCCTGATTGTTCACCATCTCGACAAGCATCTCGACGGCGCACTGCATTTTCCCCGGAACGCCGGAGGTCGCCTTCTTGGCTCCGGCGCGCAGAATGAAGAACACTGCAAGCAGGGCAAGAATCGAGAAGAAGATCGTGTCGTAGTTCACTACGGAAAAATCAATGATCGCATTCTGCTTGACGGACTGCAGATGCGCCATGTGATGTTGAATGTACTCAGTAGCGCTAGGTGCGTTGGTTGCCATGAATACCTATCCTTAGTGTTTTTTGAATAGCAAAACGAAGTAGCTATTCGCCACCGCAATCAAAGAAATCAGAAAAGCGGGCCAATTCAAGGAGTCTCCGAAAATCTCGACGCCAAGCAGCAAAAGCAACACGACGAACAAAATTTTGACGAATTCCCCAAAAAGAAGCAGCGTTGCCTTGATGGTGACGCTTTTTGCAACAAAACGCATCAGCACCAGCAGACCAATATATGCCGTCGTAGGAATAGCATAGCCAAGTCCGCCCATCAATGCAGAAGCAGCACCAGTCCGCCCCATGAATACGGCAGACAGCGCAGTCAGCGCAAAGGCAACAACGTACTGCGCAAGCGCGACGCGCATCATATCAGAAATGACAGGCATCATCACCAATGCAATCTGCTCAAGAACTGAGCGGCTTGGATTTTACGATCTGAATCATTTTGCCAACAATTAGTCAAAAGTTTCGGCGTATATACCTATTAAAGGGTAGATACCGATGCGCGCATTCGCCGCTCATCGGCGGATCACTGCATTAACGCTGAATTTTGTCAACAATTCCCTGCAACTGCTCCAAGCTTGAGAATTCGATGACGATCTTGCCTCTGCCTTTCGGGCTTGCACGCAGCTTCACTACGGCGCCGAGCGTTTCGGCGAGAGATTCTTCCAGACGCTCATCATCCTTCGTCTTGATGACGACCTTTTTCTGCTTCCTGCCGTCCTGATCGAGAAGACGCTTCACGTAATCTTCGGTCTGACGAACGGAGAATCCGCGCTCGACCACCGTCTTGGCCGCCAGAATCTGCGTCGCGCCCTGCAGGCCGAGCAGCGCGCGAGCATGCCCCATCTCGAGCTGCCGGCTCGACAGCATTTCCTTGACGATTTCCGTGAGGTCGAGAAGCCGGAGAAGATTCGACGCTGCAGAGCGGGAGCGGCCGATCGCTTCGGCAGCTTCTTTATGAGTAAAGCCAAATTCCGAAATCAAGCGTTCAATGCCGGCCGCCTCTTCGAGAGGGTTGAGATTCTCGCGCTGGATGTTCTCGATGAGCGCCATGGCAAGCGCGTGCTTGTCATCGACTTCCTTGACGATCACGGGAACGCGGTCGAGTCCAGCCATGATCGCTGCGCGGTAGCGCCTTTCGCCGGCGACAATTTCATATTGGCCGCCGCCTATCGGTCTAACAAGAATCGGGCTCAAGATGCCCTCCTGACGAATGGACTCGGCAAGCTGACTGAGTTGCTCGTCGTCCATCTGCGTTCTCGGCTGATATCGACCCTCTCTAAGCGCGGAAATCTCTATTTTCCGCAGATTTCCGAGAGCATTGTCTTCATTCAGCACGTCGTCGGCAAGCTCGCCGCCGAAAAAGGCATCGAGGCCGCGCCCAAGCCCTTTTGATTTCTTAGATTGGCTGCCCATACGGTCTCTTCCTCTTTAAAGCGGCTTCTTCTCCAAACGCATCAGCATCTCATCGGCAAACGCCTGATACGCGCGGGCGCCCTTGCTCGACTTGTCGAAGATGACGCCCGGCTTTCCATAGCTCGGCGCCTCCGCCAAACGAACGTTTCTCGGGATGATCGTTTCGAACACCTTGGAGCCGAAATGCTTTTTGAGCTGCATGCTTACCTGCTGCTGCAGCGTAATGCGCGGGTCGAACATCACGCGGAGAATGGAAATGATGCGCAGACCGGGATTCTTGTCCTTATGCACTCGCTTGATGGAGCCGACGAGATCCGTCAGCCCCTCAAGCGCAAAATATTCGCATTGCATCGGTATGATGACGCCGTCTGCGGCGCAAAGTGCGTTCATCGTCAGCATGGACAAGCTCGGCGGGCAATCGATCAAAACATAGTCGTACTGATCCGTCACTGCAGCGAGGCTCTTTCTGAGACGAACATCTCGTTCTCGCAGCGCAACGAGTTCGATCTCGGCCCCCGAAAGCTCACGGTTCGAAGGAAGAAGATCGTAGCCGGCCTCCGTCTTGCGGACGACATCTTTGAATGTCTTCAGTCCGAGCAGCAACTCATACACCGAGCAGTCCATATTCTGCTTGTCAATGCCGGATCCCGTAGTGCCGTTGCCTTGCGGATCCAAATCAATCAGAAGAACGCGTCGAGACCGAACCGTCAATGCGGCCGCAAGATTGATCGCCGTAGTCGTTTTGCCAGCTCCGCCTTTTTGATTGGCGATACAAAAAATATAAGCCATATTTTGGAACTGAACTGATGCTTGGACAAACAACTTCCACCCGACTGCCGATATCTAAACACTCTTCGACGCAAGAACAAGTCATAGAGATGCTATCAGAGATGGCGTTCGCTATTTGCCGAGACTGAGCCAAAGCTCGGAGAAGCCCTGCCAGAAGATCGAGAAGCCGAGGCAGATCAGAATAAACGCAAAGACGCGGGCGAGTGCGTCGGCTCCTGCCGTTCCGACAGCTCGGCTCACGCGATCGCTGTAGCGGTAGCAGATCCAAATGACGACGGTCGTTGCAAATGTCGCGGCAATCGTTCCGGCAATATTGGCAACGGTGTAAGGCAAGCTTGTTCCCAAAGCCACGGAAACGGCAATGGCGCCCGGACCGGCAGTAAGCGGCAGCGTGAACGGATAAAACGCCATTGCCTTGAGACGGGCTCGAGACAAGCTTGGCTGAGTCGCAAGAGTCTTCTCGTCCTGCGAAGGCGCATTAAGAGCTTTCCAGCCCGCTGCGAGCAGCACGGAACCGCCCGCGCAGCGAAGGACGCCTACGGAAATCCCGAAGAACCCCAGAATGAGGTGGCCTGCAAAAAGGCAGATCAGCAGAATAATGAACGAATAAACGGCAATCTTGCCTGCGGCGTACGCTCGATCATTGTCGGAAAGGTTCCCTGAGAGCGTCACGAAAAACATCGCTCCGCTGAAGGGATTGATGACCGGCAGAAACGTCATGAAGGCATATACGAATGCCGCCCAAAAGGCTGAAGACAGAGTCTCGAACTCCAACATTACCGCACCTTCACCAGAGTCAATAAGTGACGTTCTTCTTCCAAGAACGGGACATTGATGGACAAAATATTCTCAACTGCAGCCTTTCCGGAGATCTGCTCGACTTCCTCTTCTGAAACCTTGCCCTTCATTGCAAGCCAGCATCCGCCGTCCTTGAGGAGGCGATGCGTAAGCGAAGTGAATTTTTCCAGACTCGAAAAGGCGCGGGATGTAATGACGTCGAATTCGCCGGCAAGCTTTTCGACGCGCGCATGAATGCCTCGCAGATTCGGCAGACGGAGTTCAACGGCGGCCTGATTTATAAACGCCGCTTTTTTGCCGACGGCGTCGACAGCCCGAACCGCGAGATCGGGACGAAGGACGGCAATCGGCACGGCAGGAAGCCCGGCACCGCTGCCCACATCGAGAACGCTACCTGAGCCAGGCAGAATCCTGCAGAGCTCCGGCACGATCGAAATCGAGTCGAGAAGATGATGCGTCCAGACTTCCGTCGTTTTCGTAATGGCGGTCAGGTTGTAGACCCTGTTCCATTTAAGAAGCAAAGCCACATACATCTCGAAGGCTTCGATCTGCTTTTCATCGGCGGCAACGTTCATTGCCGCCAGCGCTTCGGCAAACTGAGTTCTTCCAAAAGAAGACGCTCCATTCATTCTGCGGTCCTCAAATTTCGGAATTGCTTGTCTTTTTGCCATAACAACGACGCTTCAAGTACACCAACAGCAAAGACACGGCCGCAGGCGTCACGCCGGAAATGCGGGAAGCCTGGCCGATGGTTTCGGGCTTGACTTCCTTCATCTTCTGGCGAACCTCAAACGACAGTCCGGGGACGAGATCATAATTGAGTTCAGCAGGAATCCTGAGTCTTTCATTTAAAGACGCTCTTTCGATCTCATCGCGCTGACGCTCAATGTAGCCCGCATACTTGACCTGAACTTCAATTTCGAAGATTTCATCAT
>CAZUXQ010000036.1:0-10273 GCA_964624425.1 uncultured Sutterella sp. | reverse complement strand
AATCGTCTTGAACTCGTCGACCGCGTTGCCGCCCGAAACACGGCTTCCAAGGCTGAAGTAGACCGCATCATCGTCAGCGCCCTCGAAGAAATCATTGCGGCAGTGCGCAACGGCGAATCCGTCACGCTCATCGGCTTCGGCACCTTCAAGTGCGCCGACTCGGCAGCCCGTACGGGCCGCAACCCCTCAACAGGCGAAGCCATCCATATTCCTGCCATGAAGAAGCCGAAGTTCATCCCCGGCACGTCCTTCAAGCAGCTCCTCAACCAATAATCGCCTTGAAGCTTCGCCAATAGTCGGCAGGCCGAAATTTTCTGAGCGCTCCCGCGCCCTCAGCTGCCGGCCGACTGATCCCTAAAATCAGTTGGCGAAGGATTCGAGCCGGATTCGTCGGCCCAAGCGGCGCGATCATCTTGCGCCGCTTTTTTTGCCGGCTCCGAACAACCAAAGCATTGCCGCCTCTTCGACGCTCGGCTTGAATTTTTTCGCGGAACCGTCATTGCAGCATCTGTGGGCTTCTTCGGAATTCCTGCGTTCAGCTTGACAGAGCCGAGCTTCGCCCGCCGCGGCATCGGACGCAGCGAGGCGGCGATTGCGCAGACAAGCAGTCCGCCCGATTGCTTGCGCTGTCCCAGCGCACCCGCCGCCCCTTGGAACCAGCTGGCTGAAGGTCTGTTCGACTTTGTCCTGCTCCGCTTGACAAGCCTTGATGTACGCGCAGCCGCTGCCGTTCGTTTCCGCCGCGAAATGCCAATTTCGCTGCTTGGATAAGGAGCAGAAAGTCAGCAATTACTTGATTTCCTTGATAATCAAGCAATTGATCTGATATTTGGAGCCGAATGACGAAAGTCGTCCGCTTGAGGGCTTTAGGCTCAGCCCGCAGGAAATCCGGGGCATCCGCAGGATTTTGCCGTCCGGCAGCTTCGAAGAAGGTCAGCGGCCGCTGCGCCGTTCGATGAAGCGAGGCACGGCGCCCTTCAAAGCCGCAAGCGCCTCTTCGCCCGGATAATCAGATCCGACCGGCGGCAGAAGGTTCGCCATGCCGCCGTTGGGCTTGCGGTAGATCTGAAGCGCAAAAGTCTCGATTTTCTCCGCTTCGAGCCAGCGGGCAAGCCGCATGAGCGCCTCGTCCGGCAGATAGTCCGGATGCGCCGTCGTGCGGCACTCGAAGGGCACGCCGCCAGCCTTGAGAAGCTCGAAAGAGCGGCGGAAGCTTTCGACGGCGCGGGGCTTGCCGACGATGCGGCTGAAAATTTCCTCGTCTTCGGGCGGCGCCTTGACGTCGAGGCCGACCCAATCGAGCAGCGGAAGAATTTCCTCCAAGCGGCGCGGATAGGCGCCGCCCGTATGGAGCCCCACGGCAAACCCCATATCCTTGACAGCCTTCACGGCCGCAGGAAGCGCCGGATCCATGCAGGGTTCGCCGCCCGAGAAGACGACGCCGTCCAAAAGCGCCCTGCGTCTCTTGAGGAGCGTCATGAGTTCCTCCCAAGAAGAATGCGCGAGCTCGGGATTGAAGTCGCGCGGCTGCATCCAAGGGTTGTGGCAGTAAAGGCAGCGCCAGGGACAGCCTTGAATGAAGACGACTGCGGAAAGCTTTCCGGGAAAATCGATCGTCGTGAAGGGCGTGATGCCCGCCACGCGCAGGTCGCCGGCCGAAAGTTCGGCGCCTTCAAAGCGAATCGGCGCTTCCGTCATGGCAAGTTCGCAGGGAAAGTTATGGGGAAAAGATCCAAAACAAAGCGCCTCTCCGAAGAGAGACGCCTTGAGATGCTCATAGATTCAGCCGGGCTGAATTACTTGCCGCAGCAGCCGTCGATGCGGCCGTGCTTCCGAGCGCTTGCTTCCGTGAAGCAGGTGCGCTCGTTGAATTCGCCCTTCTTGCCGATGTTGAAGCTCTGAACCGGGCGGTGATACCCCATCACGCGCGTCCAAACTTCGCACGGCTGGCGTTCGGCGTCCTTCAGCCGAATATCCTTGGCAGCGTCGGTCATGTTCTTTCCTCCAAAACTTTTGCAGTCTTTTGATTCAATGCCTTTCATCCTAACATGTCAAATCAAATTGTCGAGCTGAAAGGCGCCAGATTTAGTCAATCGACTCGATAGAAAATGCCGGACTCAGCTGCGGCGCCAATATGCCCTTTCGCGCTCTCAGCTCGACGCGGCCGCCTTGAGCTGCGCCCGACGCTTCTTGGCGATCAGCTCGGCATCGCACTTCGGGCAGAAGTCGTGGCGGCCGGAAAGATAGCCGTGCTTCGGACAAATCGAGAAGGTCGGCGTGATCGTGATGTACGGCAGACGGAAGTTCGTGAGCGCGCGGCGAACGAGATCGCGGCAGGCTTCGGGCGACGACACGGCCTCGTTCATGTAGAGGTGAAGCACCGTGCCGCCGGTGTACTTGCGCTGCAGGTCGTCCTGCATTTCAAGCGCGAGGAACGGATCGTCGGTATAGTTCACCGGCAGCTGCGAGCTGTTCGTGTAGTACGGGTTCGAAGGCGTGCCCGCCTGGATTATGTCCTTGAAGCGCTTGCGGTCTTCCTTGGCGAAGCGGTAGGTCGTGCCTTCCGCCGGCGTCGCTTCGAGGTTGTACATGTGATCCGTTTCTTCCTGAAAGTCGACGAGCTTCGCGCGGACGTGGTCGAGGAAGTCGAGCGCGAACTTGTGGCCGCGTTCGGTAGTGATGTCCTCTTCATCGTTCGTGAAGTTGCGGATCATCTCATTGATGCCGTTGACGCCGATCGTCGAGAAGTGATTGCGAAGCGTGCCGAGGTAGCGCTTCGTGTACGGGAAGAGTCCCTGATCGATATGGCGCTGAATGACCTTGCGCTTGATTTCAAGCGTGGTCTTGCCGAGCTCGAGAAGGCAGTCGAGGCGCTCGTAGAGTCCCTTCTCGTCGCCCTTGAAGAGATAGCCCAGGCGGGCGCAGTTCACCGTCACGACGCCGAGCGAGCCCGTCTGTTCCGCGGAGCCGAAGAGCCCGTTGCCTCGCTTGAGAAGTTCCCGCAGGTCGAGCTGCAGGCGGCAGCACATCGAACGGATCATGTTGGGCTTCAGCTCGGAATTGATGAAGTTCTGGAAGTACGGCAGTCCGTAGCGGGCCGTCATGTCGAAAAGCCTCAGCGCATTGGGGCTGTCCCAATCGAAGTCGGGCGTGATGTTGTAGGTCGGAATCGGAAACGTGAAGACGCGGCCCTTTGCGTCGCCCTTCATCATCACCTCGATGTAGGCGCGGTTGATCATGTCCATTTCGGCCTGAAGCTCGCCGTAGGCGAAGGGCATTTCTTCTCCGCCGATGATCGGACGCTGCGGCTTCAGATCTTCCGGGCACGTCCAGTCGAACGTGAGGTTCGTGAAGGGCGTCTGCGTGCCCCAGCGGGACGGCACGTTCAGGTTGTAGATGAGTTCCTGAATGCACTGCACCACTTCTGCGTAAGGCAGATTGTCCTTGCGGATGAAGGGCGCGAGGTATGTGTCGAAGGACGAAAACGCTTGAGCGCCCGCCCACTCGTTCTGCATCGTGCCGAGAAAGTTGACGATCTGGCCGGTCGCCGACGAAAGGTGCTTCGGCGGATTGGCTTCGACCTTGCCGGAAACGCCGTTGAGGCCTTCCTGCAGAAGCGTTCGCAACGACCACCCGGCGCAGTAGCCCGAAAGCATGTCGAGGTCGTGGATGTGAATGTCGGCTTCGCGGTGCGCGCGGCCGGCTTCAGGCGGGTAAATGTAGTTGAGCCAGTAGTTGGCGACCACCTTGCCGGAGACGTTGAGAATAAGGCCGCCCAACGAATACCCCTGATTGGCATTGGCGTTCACGCGCCAGTCGACCTGCTCGAGGTACTCGTTGATCGAGCTTTCGACGTTCACCCAGCTCTTCTTTGCATCGCGGGCCTTGGCGCGCGATTCGCGATAGACGATGTAGGCGCGAAGCGTCGTGAAGCAGCCGCGCTCGAAAAGCGCATGCTCCACGGCGTCCTGAACCTGTTCAATCTGCATGGTGCGGCCGCCGAACTCCGAGAGCCGCGGCAACACGTTCGCTTCAACGATGTCGCGCGCGGCGGCTTCGCTGAATTCCTGCGTGGCCTTGCCGGCCTTCGCGACGGCCTTAACGATTTTTTCGGCGTCGAAGTCCTTTACGGATCCGTCGCGCTTCAACAGATGGCGGGGCATTCCATTCTCGGCTGAGTTCATCGTCTGCTTTCCAAGAAAACCAAAGATTTACAAAAAACAACTTATGGTGGCTCCATGAGTGCGAACCACCATAAGTTGTTTTGCTCAACGAGCGCACACGACTATACCAAAGCTCGCCCGAGCCATGCGTCCCCCATAAGAACTACGCTTGGGCGGACGATTCGGCGCTGTCGAGAACCAAGATTCCTGTTGACGGCTGCAGTCTTAAGAAGCACGGGATTTCAGAAGCTTTCGGATCAGCATTTTTTAAGCCGCCGAGGGATTTCCCCTATGCCGGCTTCGAGCGCTGCGCCGCCCCCGAAAAGACCCTGCCGGCTCGGCCTTGCACTTCCAAAATCAGTGCTTTCCCCAATTCGATTCTCCTTAGGGAATTTCTAAAATCCGAGCTGAATCTGATTCCTCCTTGCCGGCTCATCCGGCGAGGCGTGCGTCGACATCGGATGCTTCCGAGGAGCTGCATTGGCAATGCCGTTTTGTCCGAGAGGGCAAGCGGAATTTGCAATGCAAGCATGCCGCATCCGAATGTTGCTTCAGTCCGCGATCAGCCGTCGCGGACTTTTTTTCTGCCGCAACGCCTTCTTCCTCATTGCGCTGCTTGTCCAGGCCGGCCGCACGAGCGCCTGCAAAGGCATACGAAATTTTACGCATGCCGCAGTATTCGTAAAAATCAAACGACTTGAATGCATTTGCCCTGAAAAACCGCACGAATTTCTCTCGAGTCATCCGTTGAAAACGCAAAACTTTCTGCCGCTTTATTGATGCAGATCAATATACGGAAGACGTCGGCAAACGCATCAAATGCCTGATCCCGTCTATTCGATCTTCCTGCGTTCGTTTCTGCCTTCCTTCATCCGTCCGCCCGCCCGCCGCCAAAGCATCCGTCCCCGGACTTCGCTTTCGGCGAAGATCCCGCCTCTTCCGCGCGGCCGCCCAGTCCGCTGATTCTCCTTCCAAGCGCTTGCCCTCAGTGCGCAAAGCCCATCCGAAGGCGCTTGAAGGACATCAATGGGGCGCTCCTGCCGCGGCGCAAGCGCGACTGACTGCTCATCGCGCCAAAAGGCGGCCGGCGGCATGCCGGATCAGAGGCGCTCGAAAAGCGGGAGAAAAATCGGCGGCGAAGCCGACGAGAAAGCGCAGGGAAAAGGCACTCCCGAAAAAGATTTAGGCCGACGACGCCCCTTTTGCGCCATCGGCCTGGATTTTGCAGCTTGTGAGGGATGCAGGGACCAACCACATCTTCCCAGCGTTTGAGGAGCAACGCATGTCGCTTTATTTTTCGCTGCAGACAGAAAGGTACTCTCATCCGAAGCGGCGCGCAAACCCGACGACGGAGGCATCTCAGCCCTGCCGAAGAGCGCAGGCAAAGCGTAAACCCGTAGAAGATTCTTCCTAATTCAAGCATTTTGCCGCTTGAAGATTTTATTTGAAAACAATTCTCGATCTTATTAAAAATGTTCAAAACATACGTATTTCTGCGCACAGTCTCGCGCGCCTTGTTCTTCTTTTCCCGACGCGCCTTTTCTCTCTTCCGCCGCCGGCATCGTTCCGACGGCTTTTCCGGCGCGCCCCGACGCCTCTTTCGAACCAGCCCCTGAAGGCCTCTTCATGACGAGTTCGGGCGGGCTTGTTTGCCCGCCGACGCATGCATCAAGGCCGCAGCGCAAAAATCTCTCCTTGTCAATCAGCCGTGCGGATGATGGCGCATCATGCCGGCCTTCTTCATCATGCTCCTTTAATATCTTGGGTATTGCGGCCGTTAGGCCGGCCATCAACCACCTTTCCGTCAGGCATGACTGCTTCAAACATCAACTCCAGCATCGCGCGCATCAAGGCGCTCGACGTTCTGTCGACGATTCCGGAACTGCTCACCCACCATCTGGACAAGCGCCCGAACGACGCGGCGTACCTTGCGTGGGACAGCAAGTCGAAAACGTGGCGCAGCCACTCCTTCAAGGCCGTCTCCGACGAAGTCGACCGCTGGCGCCATGCGTTTGCCGGCCTCGGCCTCGAGCGCGGCGCCCGCGCGGCAATGCTGCTTCCCAACTGCATGGAAGCCGTCTATTTCGACCAGGCCGTGCTCGCGGACGCCTTCGTTCCCGTGCCGCTTCATGCGATCGACACGCCGAAGTCCTCGGCCTACATCCTCCGCGACTCCGGCTCCGAGGTGCTCGTCACCAACAAGAAGCTCAAGTGGCGGCAGATCCGCGAAGCAGATCCCGAGCTGAAGCTCAAGCTCGTCGTCGTCACGGACGACGAAGACGCAGACGATCCTGATGCCGACATCCCGGTTCTGAGCGCGGCGGCCTTCCTCGCCCGCACGCCCGATTCGCCTCTTCCCGAAGGTCCCAAGTCGACCGACCTCGCCGCGCTCGTCTATACCTCGGGCACGACCGGCAGCCCGAAAGGCGTGATGCTCACGCACCGCAACATTCTCTCGAACATCCGAGGCGTCTTGAAGAGCCTCACCCCGAACGACAATGAAGTGCTTCTCTCCTTCCTGCCGCTTTCGCACACCTTCGAGAGAACGACCTCCTACTATCTCGCGCTCGGCCTCGGCTACACGACTGCCTTCAACCGCTCGATCGCGACGCTCGCCGAAGACCTGAAGACGATTCGCCCGACGGTTCTCATGTCCGTGCCGCGCGTCTACGACATGATCTATGGAAGGATTCGCGACGGTCTCGCGAAGAAGCCCGCGATCGCGCGCCGGCTTTTCGACTGGGCCGTCGAAGCGGGCTGGCGCCGCTTCTGCCGCAGCAACGGCCTCCCCGCAGAATTGTCGGGACGAGCCTTTCTCGACCCGCTCGTCGCGAATATTCTCGACAAGATGGTCGGCCGGAAGCTTCGCGACGTGTTCGGCGGCCGCATTCATCTCTGCATTTCCGGGGGCGCCGCGCTCAACCCTGCCGTCGCCAAAGTCTTTCTCGCGCTCGGCATCAACCTCTATCAGGGCTACGGCATGACCGAAGCGAGTCCGATCATCGCCGTCAACAAGCAGGGCGCCAACCACCCGAACACGGTGGGTCCGGCCTTGGAGAACCTCGAAGCGCGCCTCTCCGACGCGGGCGAGCTCCAGGTGCGCGGCCCTTCCGTCATGAAGGGCTACTGGCGCCGCGAAGACGCCACGCGCGCCTGCCTCTCCGAAGACGGCTGGCTGAGCACGGGCGACATCGCCGAAATTTACGGCGACGGCCGCATCCGCATTACAGGCCGCATCAAGGAAATTCTCGTCACGTCGACGGGCGAAAAAGTTCCGCCTGCCGACCTCGAAGCTGCGGTCGAAGCCGACCGCCTTTTCAGCCAGACGATGGCCGTGGGCGACGACAAGCCCTTCATTTCGATGCTTGCCGTCGTCAATCCCGACGAATGGCGCCGCCTCGCCGAAGCGCTCGGCCTCAATCCGGACGATCCCGCCTCGCTCGACGCGCGCGAAGCGCGGCTGGCGGCGCTTCGCCGCATCAAGAAGGCCGCGGCCGGCTTCCCGAACTACGGCGTGCCGCGTCAGGTGCAGCTCCTGCGCGAACCGTGGACGATCGAAAACGGGCTGCTGACGCCGACGCTCAAGCTGAAGCGCCGCATCATCTGCCAGCGCTACATCGACAAGATCGACGCGCTTTACGCGGCGCTCGAGCCGAAAAAGAAAGGCTGACTCCCTTCGAAAAGGCGCAAAGACGCCGCCTCCAGCGTCCTTTTGACCGGCCATGATCGGAAATCCGATTCCGATCATCGTTCGCTCAGGCTTGAAACGTGCCAGAATTGCTGCTTTTGAATGAGAAAGGACAGCCCGTCCAACAGCACAAGGAAAGAGCGTGACCACCACGACCAAGACCGCTTCCGCCTCTGCACGCGAATCGACCGTCTGCTCGATCAAGGCGATCGTTCCCGGCAATTCCTACGAGCGCATCCAGTCGTTCGAAACGGTGCCCGAGATGCTCAGGCGCACTGTCGCCGAATTTCCCGAACGCGAAGCTTTCCGTCAGTTCGACTACCAAGAAAATGCCTGGATCTCGACGACATGGAAGTCCTACTACCGCGGCGTCATGCGCTGGCGCCGCGCCTTCTGCGCCATGGGCCTCAAGAAGGGCGACCGCGTGGCAATGCTGCTGACGAACTGCCTCGACGCGGTGACCTTCGATCAGGCCGCGCTCGCGAACGGCCTCGTTCCGGTGCCGCTGCACGCGATCGACACGCCGTGGTCGTCCGCCTACATCCTCAAGGACTCCAACAGCCGCTTCCTCGCAACAACGTCGCTCGCCCGCTGGAACGCCATTCACAGCGCCGAACCAGAACTTCCGGATCTCATCGACGTGGCCTTCACGAACGAAGTGATCGAAGAGGAAGTCGACGGCATCCGGCTCTCGGGCATCGAATCCTGGCTTGCCCGCGGCAACCATGTTCCCGACGAAGAACTCTTCCCGGGCCCGAAGGCCGACGATCTTGCGGGCTTCATCTACACGTCCGGCACGACCGGCCGCCCGAAGGGCGTGATGCTTACGCACCGCAATCTCGCCTCGAACGTGAAGCAGATCTCGCAGGCCTGCGACGTCAACGAAACGGACGTTTATCTTTCGTTCCTCCCGTTCTCGCACACGTTCGAGCGCTGCGTCGCGCACTACGTCGCCTGCGCGCACGGCGCTGCAATGGCCTTCGCTCGTTCGGCGCAGCAGATCGAGCTCGACCTCGCCGACGTGAAGCCGACGCTCATGTGCTCGGTGCCGCGCGTCTTCGAGCGCATCTATCAGAAGATTCGGCATGAACTCGCAAAAGCGCCCGAGCGCGAGCAGTACCTTGCAGCCTGGGCGCAGGAAGCGGGCTGGCGCCGCTTCTGCCTCAAGAACGGCCTCCCCGTCGAAGAAAGCGAACGCGCCGGACTCGACGAAACGATCCTTCCCCTGCTCGACGAAGAAATCAGCAGGAAAATTCAGGCAATCTTCGGCGGACGCCTTCGCATGGGCTTTGCCGGCGGCGCGCCGCTCAACTACACCGTCGCGAAGTTCTTCTGCGCGATGGGCATGTCGATTCAGCAAGTCTACGGCCTCACGGAAACGAGTCCGATCGTGAGCTTCACGACGATGACGGGCAACCACCCGCAGTGCGTCGGGTTCCCGGTGTCCGGCACGGAAGTGCGCCTCGGCGAAAACGACGAACTTCAGGTAAAGGGGCCGCAGGTAATGCTCGGCTACTGGAACAAGCCCAAGGAAACGGCTGCGGCCTTCACGCCCGACGGCTGGTTCAAGACCGGCGACCAGGCCGACCTCAGCGACGGCGGGCGCGTGCGCATCAAGGGACGCCTGAAAGAAATCATCGTGACTTCGACGGGCGAAAAGATCTCGCCCGTCGACCTCGAATTCGCCATTCAGGAAGACCGCCTCTTCGAGCAGGTGCTCGTCGTGGGCGAGAACCGCCCCTTCATCAGCGCGCTCGTCGTCGTGAACGGCGAACTCTGGGAAAAGCTCTGCGACGAAATGCAGATGGATCCGAATGATCCGGAAACGCTCAAGGCCCGTCCCATGACGCGCCTCCTCGTGAAGCGCGTTCGCGCCGCCGCAAAGGCGTTTCCATCCTACGGCATCCCGCGCGCCGTGACGATCCTCCGCAATCCCTTTACGGTTGAGGAAGGCCTCCTCACCCCAACCATGAAGCTCCGCCGCAGCAGCATTGCAAAGAAGTACGAAGCCGAAATCGAGCAGATGTACCGCGGGCACAAGAACGCCTGATCGCCGGCGGCTCAAAAATCAAGTGCCGCACGCGCTCGAAGATTTCTCTTCGTCCGTGCGGCATGAATCAATGCTCGATGCGTCGCGCGCATCCGTTCGATGATTTCCGGCCCGCGGGCATCAGGCGGTTCCGCCGCACCGCCGAGGACGAAGACTGCAGGCCGACAATTTCTCCTCCCGAAATGAAAGGCGGCTGAACGCTCAGACAGAAGCAGGCCGGCGTTCGAACGGCTCGAGATTCCGGCGCTTCCGCCGCAAAAGAGACGGAAAGCGGGGCCGCGGCGCTCCTCGCGGGACGATCCGCAGATTCCTCGGAATGAAGAATCCGACTTTGGCGCATGCCTTGAAAAATTTTCTTTCGCCTGCCGGCAC
>CAZUXQ010000035.1:0-10282 GCA_964624425.1 uncultured Sutterella sp. | reverse complement strand
CTTTCCAGAACGAAGCCCACTTTCAATCCGTTGCCGAGGTCTTCGCTTCCCTTGAGGCCCCAGCGGGAGCCGGTAAAGTTGCCGGAGTTGAGTTCGAGGGAGCTGGCGTCGCGACCGTCGAAATCGGCGTTCTTGTTCGTGTAGACGAGACCTTCGTCAATGCGGCCGTAGAGGGTGACTTCCGCAGCGCAGGCTGCGCCGGCCGCCGTGCCGAGCACTGCAAGCGCCAGAATACTTTTCTTAAACATTTTTCCGTCCTTTGAAGAAATTGACGCAACAATTCAACGGCGCGAAAGCCGTACTTTCCGAAGGAGAAGATGCCCGCTCCGGCGCCTGATTCCGTGCAGGCCGTTTTTTGCAAACCTCATCATCTGAAAATGCATTCAGAATGAATTCAGCGGCACTGCAGACTTATTTTGTCCAAAAAATTATTCTCTGCCAAATACTGCGGAATACCCAACATTTCCCTATTTCCCTGCCGCAGTAGGAAAGACAAAAATGTTTGAAAATGTTCTCGTGTTGCCGAAAAGATACAAGTCCGCATTCGGGCGCCGCATCGTCCTTGGAGCGAAGCGCGGAATTCACGACTCCGGCATCAAGCTCAAGTTCCGCACCCCGCACCGGCCCTCTGAAATTTCAGACGCAGGAAGCGGCTCTGCGTCCTTTGCGTCCGGGACGGACGATCCCGGCAGAAAAGAAAATGCGCGCCTCGATCCGTCTCGTCTTTTCCCCATCTTCTCGTCAGCCGACGGCATGCCATTCATGCACCGGCCAGCCCCTTTTCTGCGCTTCCGCAAGAAGCGCCGGATCCGGATCCGCCGCTTCCGCTTCGCCGGCAAAGCAGCAGGCAAGCGGAAGATCATTGCTGCTGTCGGTGCAGAAGCGCATCTCTTCGGGCAAAAGTCCGAGCGATTCGAGCGCATCCTTCATGCGCGCGGCCTTGCCCTCCCGAAAGGACGGCACGCCGCGGATTTCAGGAAGGAGCCTCCCGTCCTCTTCGACCTCCAGATCCACGCCGATTGCGTTCTTCACGCCCATCATTTCCGCAATCGGACGGACAATGTACGCAAAGGTGGCGGAAATTATCCAGACGGGAATGCCGATTCTCTCCGCCTCGCGGATGAGCGCAAGGCCTTCCTTATAGACGAGCGGACGAACCTTCTCATGCGCGAAGCGCTCGAGGAGCTCATTCCTCACAGAGGGAGGAATGAGCGACAGAGCGGGAACAATCTCCCTCGCGTACCGGAAGATGTCGAGCGGTGCCTGCCCGGTAGTCCCGGAGCATTCGGTCGTTCGCCTCCCGATAGCGGGGATCCGCGACGACCCCGGCCTTATAGAGAAAGCGAAGCCAAAGCTGCGTTGAGTCCTCCGCGATGAGCGTGTTGTCGAGATCGAAGACAAGGATGCCGGGCAAGCGCCGGGAACTCTTCATGGGAGCAATCAAAGTCATAAGGCAGATTCCGCAAGAGAATGCGCAGAAAATCAGAGGGATTCGATCCAGGCTTCTTCAAAAAGCGCCGGGAGCGCATCGGCCGATCCATTCCGAACGGCGCCGTCCGCCCGTTCGGCCAGCACGGGCTTTTCCCGGCAGGACGCGCCGAGACCGGCCGCGCCCGCCATGAGGAGGTCGTTCGCGCCGTCCCCCACAGCGATTGCCTGCGAGAGCGATGCGCCGTGGAAGGCGCATATCGCTTCGACCGCTCTTCTCTTGCCTTCGGCGTCGAGAATCTCGCCGCCGGCCGGACCCGCGGCCTCGCCCGAGAGACGATTTCCGACAATGCCGAGTTCGTTCGAGACAATTCCTTCCATGCCGAGCTCCTGCGCGACGAAGGAGGCCGCCTGCCGGAAGCCGCCGGAAACAATGAAGCATCGGATGCCGTGCGAGCGGAGTTCCGCCGCGAGCCTTCGGACCCCCTTCGCAAAGCGGAGCCCTTCAATCGTCTTCTCCACGACGGAGTACGGGGCGTCCTTCAGAAGGGCGACGCGCTTTTGAAGGTTTTCCGAGAAGGGAATGCGTCCCTCCATCGCCAGTCTGGCGATTTCGGCCACCTCTCCGCCGATGCCGAAACAGTCCGCCATGTCGTCGATGCATTCGTTCTCGAATCCGCCTATATTTCCCGCACGATTCGACTCAGGCAGCCGCCAGGCAGAACTCCGTCGAGACGGGCTTCAATGCAGCCGCGGACGCCTGAATCAGCGGTTCCGCAAACCGGATAATGAGGCCGCCGGCCTGTTCCCAGCCGAGCAGCGCCATGATCCGACGCACAGCGTCATGCGAAATGTCGGCATCCGGAAAGCCGGAAGCAGGCCTTCCAAAATTCAGAAGCAGCTTTCCGGCGGCGGACAAACCGCCTTGGCAGACCGGTGCAGATCTTTTTCCGCAGGCATCGCCGGAACGGGCTCCGGCCGACTCTTTCTGCGCGTCGGAGCCATGTGTTCGAGACCGTTGAATTCCGACGGAATTTCCCGGCAAGTTCGGCAGCGGCCGCGCGGAAATTTCTGATCGCCGGCTCGCAGACGCCGGCGGCCCTGACGGCCGTCCGGCTGTTTCGAAATAAAGTTGGGCAGGCGCTCTCGATGCGCCTAAAATCAAAAAATCGGCTTCACCTTCCGCCTTCGCGCCTTCCGAACGCATTCCGGGATGAAGTTCGCCGGCAAAAACATCAGCGCAAAGATCAGCCATGACCGAACAGCAAACTCCGCTCTTCAGCCGCGAAGCGATGATCGAAGAGATGATCGCCACGCGCCGCGCCATACACAGCCGCCCGGAAGAAGGCTGGACCGAATTCGAAACGACCCATCTCGTTGCGGAACGCCTGAAGGCGCTCGGCCTCGCCCCGCTTCTCGGCACGAAGGTGATCAGCCCCGAAGCCGTCATGGGCCGCGATCCGGCGCTTGTCGAACGCGCCATGACGCGCGCGCTCGAGGCGGGCGTCCCGCAGTCCTTCCTTGACGAAACGGAAGGCTACACGGGCTGCGCCGCCGTCATCGAAACCGGTCGTCCGGGCCCCGTCACGGCATTTCGCTTCGACATGGACTGCGTTCTCGTCGAAGAATCCGAAGACGACTCCCACGAAAGCGTTGCAGGCGGCTATCGTTCCGTCCGTCCGGGCCTGATGCACGCCTGCGGCCACGACGCGCACACCGCCGTTGGCCTTGAAGCGGCCCGCTGGCTCGTTCAGAACAAGGAAAGCCTCAAGGGCGCCGTCAAGCTCCTCTTCCAGCCCGCCGAAGAGGGCGTTCGCGGAGGCGGCGCCATGGCCGCTTCCGGCATCGTCGACGACGTCGACTGGATTTTCGGCGGCCACATCGGCACCTTCGCCAAGCTCGGCGAAGTCGGCCTCTCCCGCGGCGGCTTCCTCGCCTCGACCAAAGTGGACGTGCGCTTCACGGGCGCGCCCTCCCACGCCGGCAGCGATCCGCAGAAAGGCAGGAGCGCGCTCATGGCCGCCTGCTCGGCCGCGATGATGATGGAAGGCATCCCGCGTCACGGCGAAGGCGTCACGCGCATTTCGATCGGCCGACTCAACGCGGGAGAAGGCCGCAACGTCACGCCGGCGCATGCGAGCATGCAGCTCGAAGTGCGCGGCGAAACCGTCGAAATCAACGAATACATGTTCGAAAACGTGAAGAACATCGTGGAAGGCGTTGAAAAGGCCTACGGCGTCGAGGCCGAGATCGTGAAGGCGGGCGAATCCGCGACCCTCATCGAATGTCCGGAAGCCGTCGAAATCGTCCGCCGGGCCGCTCAGAGCGTCAAAGGCGTCTCGGCGGTGCTCGACTTCGACAAGCCCTCAGGATCAGAAGACTTCACGATGCTTCTGAAGCGCGTCGTCGACCGCGGCGGCAAGGGAGCCTTTTTTCTCTTCGGCTGCAGCCACCATGGGCACCATCGCCCCGACTTTGCCGTTCAGGACGAGCAGAGTCTGCCCGTCGGACTCGACGTCTTCACGTCGATCGCGCGGCTCGTCAACGGCCTGTAGGCACGCGCGGCCCGATCAATTCTGATCGGCCGCAGCCATCGGAAGCGCGCGGTTCGGAAAGCCGCCGCGCAGAAGGACGAAAGCGCTCGGCACGCTCGATGCGCGCCGAGATCCAGGCGCCGGCGCCTGCACTGCTGCGAAGCGGCTGCTTTCATTGAGTCAGCCGGCATCATCGTCGGCCGGCATGAAGGAAGACTTGCCGTGTCCGCAGTCCGGACACGAGAACGACTCGGGCAGATCCCTGAAGGATGTCCCGGGTTCGATGTTCCACTCGGGACAGCCCTGCGCGGGGTCGTAGACCCACCAGCAGACCTTGCACTGCATGCGCGTTTCGGGACCGATTCGCGAGAGAGAAAGCTCTTCGAGAACGCGGTCGAGATCCGCGCCCGAAACCCACTGCGGACTGTGTTCGGAATCGCTCATGGATGCCCTCTCGGTCAAGCATGCGCCGCTTCTTTGCCGGCATTCTTCCTGCTTCCGACCGCCCCGCGCGCGATGTCGGCCTTCATCCATTCGATGATGTCCGTGCACTTGCCGACGGCATCGCGGAACTCTTCGGCAGCGATCGGCACTTCGGGCGGCACCTTGGCAATTACGTAAGCATCGAGAAGATTCTTGCCCGCATTATTGATGATGCGGCTGCGCCAAACGCCCTTCACCTTCGTGGCGCTCATCTTCGACTTTGCAAAGCCCGTGCACTCGACTTCGACTTCACCCTTGCCGAGGGTCGACAGAATGGCAGTCATGTCGCCCGGGGAAAGCGGCTGGCGGGTGAGTTCGACCATCGCGGCCGGCCGGTCGGGAAGGATCGAGAGATCAGCGGCGGCGAGCTTCTGCTCAATTTCATTCAGAATTTCATGCCCCGCGAAAACATCGACGGCCGGATTCACGAGCGCGGGCACCTTGTCCAAGCCTCGGCCGGCAACGACTTCGACGGCTCGCGGCAGACGCGCGAGAACGAAGGCGTTGCTCGCGCCGCCTCGGCCCGTCTGCATGCGCCAGAGGCCGGGAATCCCGGTGTCGCCCGCCTTGGCTTCGCCGCCGCAGAGCGTGATGCGCACTTCGCCTTCGCCGAGCGCCGCGAGAAGGAAGTCGATGTGGTTCTGCGGAAATTCGGAAAAGTCCCACACGACATGCAGGCCGGAGCCGTCCGCCGCGGCGCTTCCCGCCTCAATGCCCGCGAGATGCGCCTCAATGAACGCGCGCACTTCAGAGAGAAACTTGATCGCGGTTTCGGCCGCAGCGCGTTCGGTCTCGGGATCCAGGCGCGGGACGTCTGCCCAGCGCGCCGCGCTCCCCAGCGAAAAGCCTTCAAAAGCCATGCTTGATTCCTCCAGGCTTCAATTTCTTTCTGTGCGACGGGCCGATCACTCTTCGTGCTTCTTGGCGGCCAGGATCGAAATCGTGCGTTTCGGGCCTTCCGAGCGCTGCGCAATCTCGGCGAGTTCCGAAAGGTAGCCTTCCCAAGAATTGAGCCCCTGAGAGGCGCCGAGAAAGACGGCATTTCTGAAGAGCGCCACGGCGGGAAGCTTTCTCACGCCCCAGCGCGCAGCCATGGCTCGGCCCTTCATGACGTCGGCCATGCGCGAATCGGCGACGGCGTTCCCGAAGGCCTTTCTGAGTTCGGGACCGATCACGACAATGTCGAGCGTTTCCTTCTGCACGTTCGGATCGTCGGCAAAGATGACGAACTTGAGGCCCTCTTCGGCGAGAAATTCGTCGATGCCTTCTTCGGACAGAGGCTTGAAGCCCATTTCGCCGAAGAGCCGCATGAAGAGCGGATGCGATGCGGGGTCGACCGGATTGACTCGGGTGAATTTGCTCATGCGTGAATTGCCTGTCAGCTGGAGATTTCTGCAGTTCCGTCAGACGGCCGCCTTCCTGCCGGCCATCGCCTGCAGATGCGGCGGCAGGGGCGGCTCGCGGTCGATGAGGTCGCCGAAGCCCGCGCGGATGTTTTCTTCCGAGACGTCGCCTTCCATCACGGCCGCGGCCGCACGCAGCGCGGCCTCAGTCTCTTCGGCCTCTTCCGCGGAGATCGGACGCAGGGCGCGATCCTGAAAAACGAGGAGCCAGTCGCCGGGCTTCACGGGATCAATCAGAGAAAGATCAACCCTGAAGGCGCGTCCGACGCGGCTGCACCAGGCGAAAACGCCTTCGACGCGGTCAACCTTCATGGGCAGCGCTATGCACATGGCCTACTCTCCGGACTTGGGCTTCAAGGGATCGAAGGGGACGTCGACGGCATGTCCGCCCGGACGAGCCAGAAAGCGCTCGTCGCCGAAGCGGCAGGCGGCTTCCGGCGAAGGACGTTCGTTTTCGTAGACGTCCATCCGAAGCGTCTTTCCGCTCAAGGCGGGCGGCGCTTCGCCTTCCGGACGCGGCGTCAGTTCGTGCCCCCATTCGCCGAGAACTTCTTCGGCAAGCGCCAGCGCCGGCGGGATGCGGGCCTTGAGAAGATCCGAGCGGCTGCCGCCGTAGTCGTCCAAAACCGCCGGCTGCACGCCGACGACCGCAACGTCTTCGGGCATCCGCCCCATCAGCGCGGCCGTTGCCAGAAGGTCGTTGAAGCCCGCCTGATGCGGAGAAATCTTCGTCGTCGCCCAGAGCTTCAGATCTTCGCTGCGAAGCACCTTGAGAAAGCCCGGCTCCCTGCGGAAGTCGCAGCAGTCGAACACCAGAATCCGGCGGCTCGACGTGATCTCGTTGATCAAATAGCCGCCGAGCGTTCCGCCGTCTTCCACAAGAACGTCCGGCATGTCCCGCCACTTCTGATGAAAGGCCTCGACGGCGCGCGGGCCGAATCCTTCGTCGGCCCAAAGAATGTTGCCGATGCCGAGAACCAGCACATCACGCTCGTAGCCTCCGCGCCCCGGCAAGCCGAAAAGAGCGCCGTCCGCCCGAGCATTCCGAGATGTCCCGCCCTGCATGTCGTCCCTCATTCTGGTCTCCAAAAGCGCGCCTGAGGCCGCGCATCCGCACTCGGAGCGCCTCATTCGCAAAGGCCGCCGCCTCAGCAATGCTTTTGTCGGATTGCGCTGCGCCGGATGCGTCCGCGCATGCAAAAGCAAAGCCCTCGGGGCCGCTGTTAGTATACAGAACAGCGGCCCCGGCTGAAATCGGTCGTTGGAGGGGCCGGACGCCGAGCGCAAGAATTACCCAGAAAGAGCGTCCCGAAGGCTTCCTCTGCACATATCCTTCCGCCGCAAAGCCGATGATTCCTAAGACTGAGAAGAATCGGCAAAGAGTCAGCCGAAAAGAGAATATGTTCAGGCGCGTTCGGCCGATAGAATGCAGGTCATGACTTTGAGAAAGCCTTCTTATGCGCAGCGTCCGATCTGCGAATCGAAGAATAAAGCCGCACGATGAGCTGCCACGCCCAATACAAGCGAGATCAGAAAGCGCGCCTCCTTGCGGCCGCCCTGCTGGCGGCCGCTTCGATCGTTCTCTTCGCGGCCGACCTCTCGACGGGCGCGGCCGGACTCGGCTCGGCAGACGTGCTGCGCATTCTCTTCGAGGGCCCGAATGCCGAGGCGCCCGAAAGCCTCATCGTCTGGATGATCCGTCTGCCGATGAGCCTCACGGCTTTTGCTGTGGGCGCGGCTCTGGCGCTGGCCGGTCTTGCCATTCAGACGATTACGGCCAATCCGCTCGCAAGCCCCTCGACCTTGGGAATCACCTCGGGCGCGAGCTTCGGCGCCGCGCTCGCCGTTTCCTTCGGCTTTTCGCCTGCCGGCGAGCTCTGGCTCGGCACGATCGCCGCGGCCTTCCTCTTCGCGCTTCTGATTTCCTTCTTCATTCTGATGCTCGGGCGCCTGCGCGGCATGACGGCGTCGACCATCATTCTCGCGGGCATCATCATGAACTTCTTCTTCACGGCGCTGCAGCAGTTCCTGCAGTACCGCGCGTCGCCCGAAGTCGCGCAGCTCATTGCCGGCTGGACCTTCGGGAACCTCGATCGCTCGAGCATGCTTTCGGCAGGCGCAGCTCTCTCGGCGCTCGGCCTTGCGCTCGTTTGGTTCTGCGCGCACATCTGGGAGCTCACCGCGCTCTCGATCGGCGAAGAGCGCGCGCAGGCCCTCGGCATCCGCGTCGAGCGCCTGCGCTGCCTCGCCTTCGCCGCCTCGTCGATTCTCATTGCGGCAAGCGTAAGCTTCATCGGCCCGGTAGCCTTCGTGGGACTCGTCGCGCCGCACTGCTCGCGGCTGCTCCTGGGCGACGACCAGCGCTGCCTTCTTCCAGGCAGCATCCTGTTCGGCGGCGCGCTGATGCTTCTTTCGTCGCTTGCGTCCAAATGGCTCTCCGCCGGCGCGGCGCTCCCCGTCGGAATCGTAACGTCGCTCGTGGGCGTTCCGTTCCTCTTTGTTCTTCTCATCCGCGAAAGAGGCCGCACGTGAAGCTTTTCGAAAATCATTCGGCTTCGGGCGCCGCCGGCGCAGCGCAGAAGGGCCGCGAGCCGCTCAAGCTCGCGGTCGAGCATCTCTCCGCCTCGTTCGGCGAGCGCGCAGTTCTCAAGGACGTGAGCTTCGAAGTGAAGGAAGGCGAATTCGTCGCGCTGATCGGACAGAACGCGTCGGGCAAAACCACGCTTGCAAAGTCGATTGCAGGCCTCGTGCCGCACGGCGGCCGAGTCGTCTTGTCGGAGCAAGGCGCCGCGCTCCCGCGCAGCTCGATCGTATATCTCCCGCAGCTTGCGCCCGTGCAGAGCCGACTTACCGTCTTCGAGATGGTGATGCTCGGACTTTCGCGGGGATTGACGTGGCGCGTGCCGCCCGAAGTCTTCGACAAGGTCGACGAGACTCTGCACGTCATGCGGATCAATCGGCGCGCAAGCCGTCCCGTGGCATCGCTTTCGGCTCGTCGCCCAAAGTCCTGCTTTTGGACGAGCCCACCAGCGCGCTCGACCTGCGCCACCAGCTGATCGTCATGCAGGCGGCAAAGAATTACTGCGAGCGCACGCGCGCCATCGGCATTGCGGTCGTTCACGACCTTTTCCTCGCGTCGCGCTTTGCCGGCAAGCTCCTCATGCTCGACAAAGGCTTGATTCGCCGCTTCGATGCGCCGGAAAATGTGCTTGACCAAGACGAACTGGCCCGGATCTACCGCGTGAGCGTCTCGGTCGAGAGGACGGTGCAGGGCTTTTTGTCCGTCGTTCCCTTGGAGCCGCTCTGCGGCCCCGGCGCAGACGGCCCGGAAGAACAGAACCGCCATGAAGATCATTCGCATTCGCGATCGGGCCGGCGCCGCCGCTGAGCCGGTCCTCCTGCGAAAAGGCTGCTTGTTTGATTGAGAGAACGCTCATTTGCCGCCGCAAGTCCGACTTGATGAAGGAATCGACCATGCCGATCAGTGATGAAGGCCTGAAGCTCCTGCAGGCCGTGCGGGCCTATTGGAACGCCCGCGCCGAAGGCTTCAGCCTGAGAACCCTCGATGAACTCGCCAGCCCGGCGGCAGCGCTCTGGCGGCAGCGCTTCTTCGAGTGGCTGCCGAATCCGCAGGACCCCTTTGAAGTTGATCTGCCGGGCAAGCTCCTCGACGTAGGATGCGGTCCCGGGATCTTCACGATCATCGCCGCGCAATGCGGCTGGGACGCAGCGGGGCTCGACCTTTCGCCCGAAATGACGCGGCAGGCCGCCGCCAACGCGCAGCCGCTCGTCAAGGATGCGCCTGGACGAACAAGCTTCCGCACGGGTTCCGCCGATGCGCTTCCCTTCGAAGACGATGCGTTCCATGCCGTCGTTTCGCGAAACCTCCTCTGGAATCTTTCCCAGCCCATGAAGGCGCTCGCCGAAATGAAGCGCGTGCTGAAGCCGGGCGGCATCCTCCTCATCGCCGACGGCTGCCACTACAAGCACTTCACCGACCCGGCCTACCGGCGCCTGAGAGAACTTGCAGGCCCCGGCGAAAGCCATCAGCCGCAGTACATGAAGGGCGCTGATCCGAGCGTGATGGACGAAATCGCCAAGACGCTGCCGCTCTCCGGCAAGGATCGTCCCGAATGGGACGTCGCGGCCTTGAAGGCGCTCGGAATGAAGGACGCGCGCTGCGTCCTGCAGATCGAATCCGAAGCGTTCGATCATGATGCGGGCAGGCAGATCCGACTCCCTGCCGACTTCGTCGTTCTCGCGAGAAAGCCCGACGCCGGCTGACAGCGTTCCGATTTTTCAGCGGCTCGACGCCACCAAGAACCCGGACATGGATATGACGACTCTTGTTTCGCGACGCACCCTGCTCTCGCACACCTTCACGCTTGCGGGCCTCCTCTCCGCAGGCGGCCTTCCGATGCTTCACGCGCCCGC
>CAZUXQ010000034.1:0-10384 GCA_964624425.1 uncultured Sutterella sp. | reverse complement strand
GCGCCTTAGATAATGAAGCGCATCCTTGAGGTCGCCCTTGGCGGTGCCGGTGATCTTGAGTTCGACGGGGTGGGCGCTGAAGGACGGAATTTCGACGACGACGTCGGACGCATGCAGGTTCATGGAGCGGCCGCTCTTTCCGTTGATGAGCATGCGCTCGCCCTCGAAGAGAAGATGCCCTTCAATCTTCGTGAGCTGCGGCCAATGTTCTTCCTGAACGAAGCGGCGCTTCGAGCCTTTGCCCGTCATGCGGTGCGAGGGCAGGAAGTCGAGAATGCCGTCTGCGACGTTGCCTTCGATTCGGAAGAGGCCTGCGCCTTTGTCGGCGCCGTCCCAGGGGAATTTGGCGAGCTCGCCCTTGACGATCCAGCTGCCGCGGGTGATGCGGCCGGAAGCGATGCCCGCCTCCACATAGTTGAGCGCCTCGTCGCCGACGACGTTCGGAAGATATTTGTGAACGGCCTCGCCCTTTGCAGAAAGAATTTCGCCGCCGATGTCGATCGTGCCCAAACCGCCTGTCGCGGTCCAGGTGCCGCGCCCCGTTACGGATGCATCCGCGTTTTTGGCGTGCATGTCGTCGAACGCGAGCGAGAGCATCGGGCGCAACTTGGCCGTGACGCGGCCCGAAATCTGATCAAAGTGCATTCTCGGCTCGCGGAAGATGTTCGGGAAAGTCAGCGTCGAAACGCGGCTCGAAAGCGTGAGAACGAATTCGCCGGGCTTGTCCGACGCGATGCTGCCCGAGAGATTGCGAAAGCCTGGAAGGCCGTCGCCGCCCGTCTGCATCGAGAGTCCGGTAAAGCCTCCGTTGAAGATCCAGTTGTCGGGCGAGGCGAAGTCGCCGCGCACCGATGCCTTGAATCGGCGAAGCGTCCCGGCGATCGGCTTTCCCTGAAGAAATTTGCGCATGTCGCCCGGAATCGGAAACGACGGCGCAAGCCGCGCGAGCGTGTCGATCGAGAGTTCGGAAGCCGAGAAGTCGCAGCCCAAAAGTTCGCCTGCGGCGCCCGTCGCGCAGTCGGCGCTGAAATTGGCCGGCCCGAAGCGAAGCTTCCCAGCGCCTTGGAATTCGAGGCGGTCGGCTGTGAAGGCGCGGCGGCCTTCGGCGTCGTCCGCGTAGGAGAAGCGGCCGCGAAGCCGATGAAGAACGAGCGGATCGAGTCCTTCGCCGAAAATGGAACGAACGCTGCGGATGCTGAGGTCGGACGTGAGGCTGGCGACTCGGCCGCTGTCGAACTTCGCCCAGAGCTGCGCTGCTCCTTCGCCGCTTTGGAGAACCTGCCCGAAGCCGATGCGCTTCAGAAGGTTCGACACGTTGATGCTGTCGAAGCGTGCGTAGGCTTCGCCCTTCCAGGTGAGCGGATTGCCCGCGCGGCTGAAAAGGTTCTTTTCGACGCGGGCCTTGAGCAGAGCGTGCTTCTCGCCGCCGTCGTCGATCGTGCCGCTCGCGGCCGCGCGCCAATCGAGGAGGCGCTGCTCGAAAACGAATTCGACGTTGCGGACGTCGATCGGCCTCGGCTTTTCCTGCGTTTCGTCTATGTACGTGAAGGCGCCGCGGCGAAGCACGATTTTGTCCTGACCGAAGAGCCAGGACGCGAACGGCATGTCCGGCGCGTCTCCCGAAGGTTTTTCAGATGCCGCGCCTTCCGTGTCGATGAGGAATCCTGCTACGTCGAAAGTCGAGGCTGCGATGCGGCGCACGGTGAGCGCCGGATCGGAGACGACAAGCGCATGAAAGCGCGGCTCGAAATGAATGAGGGACGACCAGGAAAATTCGGCTTCGACTTTGGAAAGCGTGAGCGAAATCGGGCCGCCCGGGCGCGAGAGCCTGACGTTTTCGAGAACGAGCGTCGGATGGATCAGGTTGAAGCCGCCCTGAATGCTCTGCGCCGCGACGTCGACGCCGAGCGTCTGCGAAAGAAAATCTTCGATGTCCGCGTCGTGCTTCTCGATCTGCGTGGCGACGAACCAGCGCATGCCGATGATGAGAAAGCCCGCAAGGAAGTAGAGGACGATGAGCGCGCGCAGCAAGAGGTTCAGAGGCTTCGGCTCCCGGCCGGAGCGAAGCACAGCCCTTGAATGCCGTCCGTGGCGCTTGACGTAAAAATTCATCGGTCTCTGCTGAAAATGAGCACTACATTTTGTCATGCTGGAGAGTTTTTGTGTTGCGGCGGAAGACGCCGGACGTAAGAAAAAATGACTTCATTGCATGGATTCGCAAAAAAACGCGATGCGTCGTGCTTCCGCCCGACTTCCTCAAGGCGCCCTTCGGCCGCTTTCCCAAAGCCGAGAAAGCTTCCGCGCGGGCGTTCTCCAATCGATTGCGCTCTGTAAAATTAAAAAACATTTCTTCAATGCCGCCTTCGAATCGGCGCTGATCCCTGCAAGATCCCGTTTCGAGAGTCCCGCAAGGAGGCCGTCCCATGTCTCGAATTGCCCTCAAGGACATTCCGTCCGCATCGTCCTTCGTGAAGCGTTCGCTTGCGGCCATGATGCCGGCGGCCGAAGAGGACGATCGGGCGGCGTACTTTTCGGAACTCTGCGCCGAGCCCTGGACCAAGGAAAAAATGGAAGCGGCGCTCGCCGGCATCGCAGATCCGACGGCGCTCGGGACGGCGCTTCGCAAGATGCGCCGGGAGGTGGTCGTGAATCTTGTCGGACGCAATGCGAGCGGGCTTTGCGGGTACGACGAAGTCGTCGAGGCAATGACCGCCTTTGCGGAGACGGCGGTGTCGTCGACGGTGTCGGCGCATGCGCGCGCCTTGGCCGAACGTCACGGCGTGCCGCACGGCGCTTCGGGCAGGCCGCAGGACCTCCTGGCGGTCGGCATGGGCAAGCTCGGCGGGCGCGAACTCAACGTCTCGTCCGACATCGACCTGATTTTTATTTATTCCGAAGACGGCGAAACCCGTCCGACCGAAGAATTCCCGAAGGCGGCGAGAACGCTCGACAACGCGGAATTCTTTTCGCGCCTTGCCAGACGCGTCATTCCGGCGCTGAACGAGATCGAAGGACCGGGCTTCGTCTTTCGCGTCGACATGCGCCTGCGGCCGAATGGGGACGCAGGGCCGATCGTCTGCTCGAGCGACATGCTCGAAGAATATCTGTGCGTGCAGGGCCGCGATTGGGAGCGCTTCGCCTGGATTAAGGGTCGGGTCGTCAACCGGCCGGTCTTCATGAACGAGACGGATTTTGAAGCCGCGAGCCGCGAGATCGGATCGATCGTGAAGCCCTTCGTCTTCAGAAAGTACCTGGACTTCGGCGCGATCTCCTCGCTCACGAAGCTCCACGAAATGATCCGGGCGGAAACGAACCGGCGCGAAGCTGTTCGCGGCAGGGACGGCGTCAACGTGAAGCTCGGGCGCGGCGGCATCCGCGAAATTGAATTCATTGTTCAGACGCAGCAGGTGATTCGCGGCGGACGCACGACGCGCCTGCGCGGACGCAGCACGCTCGCGATGCTCGACGCGCTCGCTGAAGAAGGCGTCTTGACGGCGGAAGCGGCCGAGCGCCTGAAGCGCGGCTACGTGTTTCTGCGCAATGTCGAGCATGCGCTTCAGTATGTCGACGATCGACAGACGCAGTGGCTGCCGCGCGAGGGCGAAGCGCTCGAAGCGGCTGCGGCGCTTTTGGGCATGACGCCTGCGGATTTGTGGACAGCGGCAAACGACGTGCGCGAATTCGTCGCCGATGCTTTCGACGGCATCTTCAAGGTGAACGAGGCCAAGGCAGAGACGAAGGATGACGCCTGGCCCGTCGGCTGGGCGACGGGGACGTCGACCGCGCGCGCCGCTCTCGCGGAGAAGCTCGGGCAGCTGGGCTACGGCTCCGCCGCCGGCGAGCTTGCCGCCCGCGTGACGGCGCTTGTCTCCGGGCGCTGCGCGAGCATGGTGTCCGAAGAAGCTCGAGTCCGCATGTGCAGGCTCGTGCAGTATGTTGCCGAAATGTGCCCGCAGTGGTCGGGCGGCGGCATCGCGCGCATCGTCCCGGCCGCAGAAGCCTTGAGCCGCTATCTGCGGCTTCTCGAAGCCGTTGCCGGACGATCGACCTACATTGCGCTTCTCTACCAGTATCCGCACGCCGCCGAGCGCGTCGGACGCGTGCTTTCGGCGAGCCGCTGGAGCGCGGACTACCTTGCCCGCCACCCTATCGTTCTGGACGAGCTCGTCGATGCGCGAAACGCCGAAATGGACGACTACACGCCGGTCGACTGGAGCGGCTGGACGCAGAAGCTGCGGGAGAGCCTGCTTGAGAGCGAAGGCGATCAGGAGCGCCAGATGAATCTTCTTCGAGACGCGCACCATGCGGCGCTCTTCCGGCTTCTCATTGCCGACCTTGACGGGCGCTTCACCGTGGAGCGCCTTGCCGACCAGCTCTCGGCGCTCGCCGACGCGGCGATTCAGGAAGCGATCGAGCTCGCTTGGAAGAGCATCAGCAGGAAGCACGCCGAGCGTCCGAAATTCGCGGTCGTCGGCTACGGCAAGCTCGGCGGCAAGGAACTGAGCTATGCGAGCGACCTCGACCTCGTATTCGTCCACGACGATCCGTCGCCCGATGCGGACGGCGTCTACAGCCGCCTCGTGCGCCGCATGATGAGCTGGCTCACGGTGCAGACCTCCTCGGGCAAGCTTTTCGACGTGGACCTGCGTTTGCGGCCGAACGGCGAAAGCGGCCTTGCGGTGACTTCGTTCGACATGCTCGACCGCTATCAAAAGAATGCCGACGGCGGCGCTTGGCTCTGGGAGCATCAGGCGCTTACGCGTGCGCGCTATGTTGCGGGGGATCGCGATGTCGGTCGCAAGTTCGAGGCGATGCGCGCTGAAGTGCTTCGGATGCCTCGCGACAAAGCCGCGCTCAGAGAAGGCATTCTGAAGATGCGGGCGAAGATGCTCGAAGGCCGACCCAGCAAATCGGCCGAAATGTTCGACCTCAAGCACGACAGGGGCGGCATGGTCGACCTCGAATTCATGGTGCAGTACTTCGTTCTCGCGGAGTCGGGCGCGCATCCGGGACTCGTCAACAATTTCGGCAACATTCTCCTCATGGAAATGTGTGCGGATCTCGGGCTCGCTGATCCTGAGCTTGCCGTGCCTGCCGTTGCGGCATATCGTCGATTCCGAGCGCTACAGCATGAAATCCGCCTTAATGCGGGCGAAGGCGCGTCGGCGCTCGTTTCGAACGATTCGGCGGCCGCCGGGCGCGATGCGATTCTGGCGCTTTGGCGCGCTGTATTCGAAACCGACGAACCGCAGCGCGGCAGCGCATTTTCCCGCGAAGCCGCGAAAGACGGTTCTCTCGGCCGTCTCCGAGCGGCGCTCTGACTCGCGCATGGGCATACAATCGATGCCTGGCGGAGACGGCTTCGCGGCGCTGCGGAGTCCTTCCGGCCGTTGAGGAGAGCGATTGATGCCTATTTCAAAGTCCGACTATCGTGCGCCGTCCTGGTGCCCGGGCGGCCATCTACAGACGGTGATCCCCGCGAGACTTTCGGCAAAGCCCGAAGTGAGGTATCGGCGCGAAATCGTCGAGACGCCCGACGGCGACATCGTCGCCTGGGACTGGGCGGCGCCCGAGCCTGCCGATCCGAAGGCGCATGTCTTCGTGCTCTTTCACGGGCTCGAAGGCGGCAGCTCGAGCCACTACGCGCTTGCATTCATGTCGGAATGCGTGAGGAAGGGCTGGCGGGGCGTCGTCGCGCACTATCGCGACTGCGGCGGCCTCACGAACATCAAGCCGCGCGCCTATTTTGCGGGCGACACGCAGGACAGCAGCTGGGTGCTCAAAACAATCAGGGCGCGCTTTCCCGACGCACCCGTTTATGCTGTGGGCGTGAGCTTGGGCGGCAATCAGGTCGCCAAAATGCTCGGCGACTTCGGCGGCGGCGCCAAGGAATTCGTCACGGCTGCGGCGGCAGTCTGCGCGCCGATCGATCTTGTCGCCGGAAGCGAGCGCATCAGCAAAGGCGTGAACATTCTATACGCCAACATGTTCCTTGACACGCTCATCGAGAAGCTCAGGGAAAAAGCCCGCCGATTTCCCGATTTGATTGATCTCTCGGACGTGGAGCGCATCAAAACCATGTATGATTTCGACGATTTCTACACGGCGAAGATGCATGGCTACCGCTCTGCAATGTCGTATTGGCAGGCGTGCTCCGCGAAGCCCGTTCTCAAGGACGTTCGCGTTCCGCTGCTGCTTCTCAATGCCCGGAACGATCCGTTCCTTCCCGCTTGGGCGCTTCCGAGCGAAAGCGAGATCAGTTCCGACGTGTTGTCGGAATTCCCCGATGAGGGCGGCCACGTAGGCTTCCCCGAAGGGAGCTGTCCGGGCAGGCTCGGCTATCTTCCCCGCCGCGTGATGCGCTTTCTCGATGCCGGCAGCTGAACCGTCTGCTTTGGCGTCTCTCCTGCAAATCTGTGAGCGCTTCGGCTGATTCGCCGTCGGTGCTCGGAGCCTGATCATGATGCGTCGACCGCTCTCGCCAATCGGATTGGCGAGCCTGATTCTCTTCATTCTGACCATCCCCGCAGGGAACTGGGCCGTCGTGCATGTGGGCGTTGCCTGCAGCCCGGATGGTCCCTGCCTGATTCCGGTTTGGCCGGGCGTGATGTCGCCCTCCGCCGTTCTTCTTGCGGGTCTCGCGCTCGTCCTGCGCGATGCGGTGCAGTCGCTTCTCGGGAACCGCTGGACGCTCTTTGCGATTGCGGCGGGCGCGGCGCTCTCGGGCTTCCTTTCGGAATCGAGCATTGTGATCGGGTCTGCGGCTGCGTTCCTTTTCTCGGAACTTGCCGACTTTGCGGTTTATACGCCGATGAGAAAGCGTTGTCCGTCGATCGCCGTGGTGCTCTCGGGCCTCGCCGGCTCGCTCGTCGACAGCATGATCTTCCTCTTGCTTGCCTTCGGAAGCCTAGAATTCCTCTTCGGGCAGGTTCTCGGGAAATTCTGGATGAGCCTTTTGGGCGGCGCGCTCCTTTTCGTTTGGCGCCGCCGCGCCGGCGAAATGCCTTCGGCCGCCTGATCGGTTCGGGGGCGCTGCGCGCCTTTTTATTCTGCGCCGATTCAAGGCGCGGTAAAGTTCGGATTAAGGAAGTCCCGCCAAAATAAAAACCGGCTGAGATCGGTCTTTGACCCTCAGGCCAAGGGGTTTCCCCGCTTTCTGAAAATGAAAACCGCATCAGGAGAGACTCGAACGCCATGACGACCGCCGAAGCCATCCCCGCGAAGTCCGCAACGAGCGGCCGAAACGAACGCTGCGGCGTTCTGCTCGTCAACACGGGATCGCCCGACGCGCCTGAGGCCGACGCCGTGCGCGAGTATCTCGCCGAGTTTCTTTCCGACAAGCGGGTCATTGAACTTCCTGCCTGGAAGTGGATGCCGATTCTGCACGGGATCATTCTGCGCACCCGCCCGGCAAAATCGGCCGAACGCTACAAGTCCGTGTGGCTTGAGGAAGGCTCCCCGCTCATCGTGCACTGCCGGCATGTCGCCGAGCGCCTTCAGGAGCGCTTGGGCGACAGGGCGATCGTCGGGATCGGCATGCGCTACGGCCGCCCGTCGGTCTCGCAGGCCATGGACTGCATGACGAAGGCCGGGATCGAAAGGATTCTGGTGCTGCCGATGTTCGCGCAGTACGCGGCTCAGACAAGCGCCGCCTGCATGGACGCTGTATTCGACTACATGCGCGCAAGCCGCAATCTGCCTTCCGTGCGCGCGGTGCGCGACTATTGCCGCGCGCCCGAATACATCGACGCTCTCGTGAAGCATATTTCCGCTTTCTGGGACGAGCACGGCCGTGCGGATGATGCGGGCGGCAGACTCCTCCTGAGCTTCCACGGCATTCCGCAGAAAAGTTCCGATCTCGGCGACCCGTACGAGGAGCAGTGTCGGGAGACGGCCCGCACCGTAGCGGCACGGCTCGGGCTTGCCGACGGCGATTGGGGAATGAGCTTCCAAAGCCGCTTCGGGCGGGATGAGTGGCTCAAGCCCTATACGCTTCCGACCGCGAAAGCTTGGGCCCGCGAAGGCCTCAAGCGTCTCGACGTCGCCTGCCCCGGCTTTGCGGCCGACTGTCTCGAAACGATTGAGGAGATCGACGGCGAGCTTCGCGGCGCCTTCATGTCCGGCAATCCCGACGGCGTCTTTCACTACATTCCCGCGCTCAACGATTCGCCCGAAGCCGTCGACGCCTACGAGGCCGTCGTCCGTCGTGAGCTGCAAGGCTGGATGTAAGGCGCGAAAGCGCTTCGCAGTCGATTTTCCTTTCTCCGACGGGACGTCCGCTTGAAAATCAGACCTTCCGTCCCCATATAGAAGGCACTGATCGCGCATCGGGCGGCGCCGGCTGATGCGGCGCCCTGAGCAATGCGACCGCCACCATTTGAGGAAGGTTAGAAAAATGACGGACGCCCAGAACAATCAAGAGCAGATGAATGCCGAGAGCGAATCCTCCGGGTCTGCCTGCTGCGGCAAGTGCTGCGGCGAAGGCGAAAAGAAGGAAGGCGAATGCGGCGGCAAGTGCAGCTGCGGCGGCGAATGCGCCGGCGAAGGCGAAAAGAAGGCCTCGACGGTTGAAGAGCTGCAGGCCGAACTGAAGCTCGCCGAAGCCAAGGTGCTCGAGCACTACGATCTCTACGTGCGCGCGATGGCTGAACTGGAGAACACCCGCCGCCGCTGCGCCGAAGACGTTCTCAAGGCGCGCAAGTTCAGCATCGAAAAATTTGCCGAAAACCTGCTTCCCGTCGTCGACAGCCTTGAAAAGGCGCTCGAAATGACGAAGGCCGAAGAAGGCAGCCCGATGCGCGAAGGCATGCTCGCCACGTATCGTCAGTTCGTGCATGCGCTCGACGTTTCCGGCATGAAGCCGATCGATCCGGAGGGCGAAGCGTTCAATCCGCATCAGCATCAGGCCATTGCCATGGTGCCTGCACCCGAAGGCGTGGGCGGCGGCATGGTGGTCGAAGTCTTCCAGCGCGGCTGGCTCATTGAAGACCGCGTGCTGCGTCCGGCCATGGTGAGCGTTGCGCAGCAGTCCTGAAAGAGGAACGATTCGTGCCTGCGGCGCGGGCTTCGGCGCAAAGGAAAAAGAATTTTCATCCGCCTACTTGAAAAGACTGCGCCCGTCCCCATATAGGCAGTATGACGATGCCGAAAGCCCGAGAAAGGCAGTTCTCGAAGCGCTTGAGGCAGGCAATTTCAAAATATTCCCCCCTGGCGCGCAGCGGCGCGCAAGATCCGCCGCGAAAGACGCGCTCCGGCGGAACCAAACCAAGATTTACGGAAGACAACTGACATGGCAAAGATCATTGGCATTGACCTTGGTACGACGAACTCCGCCGTCGCCATCATGGAAGGCGATCACGTCAAAGTGATCGAAAACAGCGAAGGCGCCCGCACGACGCCTTCAATCGTCGCTTATCTCGACAACGGCGAAATCCTCGTGGGCGCTCCCGCCAAGCGTCAGGCCGTCACGAACCCGAAGAACACGCTCTATGCAGTGAAGCGCTTGATCGGCCGTCGCTTCGACGACGCCGAAGTTCAGAAGGATATCGGCCTCATGCCCTTCAGCATCGTTCGCGCCGACAACGGCGACGCCTGGGTTGAAGTGAGCGGCAGAAAGCTTGCGCCGCAGCAGGTCAGCGCCGAAATCCTTCGCAAGATGAAGAAGACCGCCGAAGACTATCTCGGCGAACCTGTTTCGGAAGCCGTCATTACGGTGCCGGCCTACTTCAACGACAGCCAGCGTCAGGCCACGAAGGATGCCGGCCGCATCGCCGGTCTCGAGGTCAAGCGCATCATCAACGAACCGACCGCCGCTGCGCTCGCCTTCGGCCTCGACAAGGCCGGAGCGGCCGACCGCAAGATCGCCGTCTACGACTTGGGCGGCGGCACGTTCGATATTTCGATCATCGACATCGCGAACGTCGACGGCGACAAGCAGTTCGAAGTGCTCTCCACGAACGGCGATACGTTCCTGGGCGGCGAAGACTTCGACCAGCGCCTCGTCGACTACATCATCACCGAATTCCGCAAGGATACGGGAGCCGACCTCTCGAAGGACGTCCTTGCCCTGCAGCGTCTGAAGGATGCTGCCGAAAAGGCCAAGATCGAACTCTCGAGCCGTCATGAAACCGAAATCAATCTGCCGTACATCACGGCCGATGCCTCGGGGCCGAAGCATCTCAACCTCAGCATTACCCGCGCCAAGTTCGAAGCGCTCGTCGAAGATCTCGTCCAGCGCACGATTCAGCCGGTTGAAAAGGCTCTTCGCGACGCCAAGGCGAGCAAGAGCGACATCACCGACGTGATTCTCGTCGGCGGTCAGTCCCGCATGCCGCGCGTGCAGGAAGTCGTCCGCGAATATTTCGGCAAGGAGCCGCGCAAGGAC
>CAZUXQ010000033.1:0-10452 GCA_964624425.1 uncultured Sutterella sp. | reverse complement strand
AGCGATGTCCAAGTCAAGCAGCGCGAGATTATCGCGCTGCTTTTGCGCAATTGCGGCGCCGCATCCCCTGGAGTTGGCTATCCGCTGTCTGATTCAGAATGAAATTGAGCATCTGCTCGCGTTTGGGGCCTTCCTCAGAGACGCTTGCTGCGGCGAGTTCGCTCTAGGCGAAGCGGCGCGGATGATCTGAAGCATGAATGACACGCGGAGCAAGATACGCGCGCCCGAAGCGCTCTGCAGTCTCGCTTTCGATCGCGGCATGAGGGACATCGACGGCGGCTGCGCTTGACCTCGAACTCGAGGCGGGCGTCCTCAGATTCAATGCCTTCGCAGAACTTCTGGCTGGAGCGTTCAGCTCCGCCTCGAATCGATTCTGCCGGTGCAGACGGTCGAACTTCGACGCATCTATGCGAGGAGCGAACCTGCATCTGCCGAGGAAGGAAAGAAGGGCCAGCCGGTCTGAAAGAAAAGCTGAGGCAGACGGCGGAAGCGTCGATTCCAGAGGCCGATTCCGAAAAACATCTCCTGGCGCGGCGTTCGAATCAGCAGCAAAAGCAGGTCTCGGCCGATCAGCGGCTTTTGTC
This sequence comes from uncultured Sutterella sp., assembly GCA_964624425.1. GTDB lineage: Bacteria > Pseudomonadota > Gammaproteobacteria > Burkholderiales > Burkholderiaceae_F > Sutterella. Next base: position 9,868 of record CAZUXQ010000033.1, on the reverse strand, counting down.
CTGCCGGCGAATGCGTCGGCCGTTTGGACGAAGATGCCATAGGTTTTGGCCGTCCGGCCGGCAGAACATCGCCGAAATTCGTCAAATCGCCGCTTGCTGCCGAGAAGGCATGAAAATCGGCAAATCGCGTTTGCGAAGGCTCTCAAGCCCTCAAGCTGCGGCATCGGGCATCTGCCGTCTTCATAGTCCAAATTGAAGCAGAACAGCCGCCATTTTGCATCCTTGCCGACAGCCCATGCCGCAGGAGCTGCAAAACGTCATTCCATCGATCGTCCGCCCAACGGCCGACGGCGTCAATCAACAGCAGCCATCAGTCTTTGCTTTTCTCGAGGTCTTCAAGAAGAAATTCCACCATTGCGAAGCGGTTCACCATTTCGCGCGTGAAGATGAGCGTTCCCAAATAGAGCTCGCTCTTTCTGAGCGACACTTTCTCCTGCGCCGCCTGCTCCATGTAGTCGTTTTGGGCGCGCTCGATGATTTCCCCGATGCGCGCGGCATTCGCCTTTGTGAGCCGCTTCTCTACGGTCTTGAGCTCCGCCGAAAGATCGGCAAGCGCCCGCGCCATCAGCCCCGTCATCGCCGAATGGCTGTTGGCGACGTAGTTCTCCGACAGTCCGATCTGATCGCGCAGCGCGTGCGTTACTTCCTTCATGTTCGTGAAGGCTCGATAGTAGAAATTGCGCGCGTCGCGGTCGGCCTTCTTCGCGTCTTTGGAAAGCGCCATGGCGTAGTAGTCCCCGCGCCCCGCGGAGACTTCGTCGAAGAGCGTCGCGGCGCGGTTCTTCAGAATCTTCAGTGCTCGGACATCTTCCCCGAGGAGCCCGTCGATGCCGTCCGCCGTCAAGCGGATCGCTTCGCCGCCGCAACGTTCGACGGCGCCGGCCAAATACCGATAGATCGACCGGCAGTCGCAGGCCGAAATCGTACGGCCTTCCTCAAGATCGACGTTCTTTTCTTCCGTGAAAAAGTTGCTCTTCACAAGGAGCAGGCCCGCAGCGATCATGCCGGCGATCATGAGCCAATAGCCGCCGCAGAAGAAGCAGACGGCAACGGCTGCGCAGGCTGCGGCGGCGGCAAAAGCCGTAAAAAACCAGCCCGTAATAACGGTAAGCACGCCTGAGACGCGGTAAACGGCGCTCTCGCGATTCCAGGCGCCGTCGGCCAAGGACGACCCCATCGCGACCATAAAAGTGACGTACGTCGTCGAGAGCGGCAGCTGCAGGCTAGTCGCAGAAGCGATGAGCGCCGCGGCCAGAACGAGGTTGATGCTTGCGCGCACTTCGTCGAAAGGAAGCTCCTTTTCGCCCGCGCGGTAGCGGCGCGGCTCATAGCGGCCGGCCAGCGCAGAAAGCGCCGATTTCGGGAGCATCCTTTCGACGCCTTCGGAAAAGCGGATCGACGCGCGCACGAGTATGCGGGCAGGCAGCGACGAACCGAACTGCTCCTTGCCGCCTCGCGAAGAAGAAGAGAGCTTCACCGAAGTCATGATGACGCGGCGAGCCTTCTTCGAAATCCAAAGCGTCGCCGCCATCGCCGCTCCCGAAAGAAGAAGCCAGACGGAATTCGCGGTCGACGGTTCGGCGAGCGCGCCCATTTTCATCGTTTCGGGATCGGCGCCGTTCGACGCCGCAAAGATGTGCCAGGCATCCAAAGCCGCAAGCGGCACGCCCACGAAGTTGACGAGGTCGTTGCCAGCAAAGGCGAAGGAAAGCGCAAAGGTGCCCGCGAGGATGACGAAGGGGAAGATGTTCGCGGCTCGGAGCCAGATCGCCGTCTGCATGATGGCGGATGTCCCGATGAAGGCGCACCAGAGAATGGCGGCTTCGTTCGTCTTCACGAAGTCGAGCATCTCGGGCGTCGCGAAGGAAGCGCCCTTGAGGCCCTTCATGACGAGAAAGTAGATGATCGCCGTGACGCAGAAGCCGCCGAAGACGCCGCCCAGAATGCGGTAGATGCACTGGTAGTTGAACGTAAAGATCAAGCGGCAGAAGAACTGCACGACAAGGCCCGAAACGAAGGCGACGGCGACCGAGACCAGAATCGCCATGATCATCGAGAGCGACTTCGAGGAGTTGACGAAGCTTTCGAGGCTCGAAACGGGCAGATCGCCCGTCCAGACCTTGAGCGCGGCCAAGGCCGCCGTGCCGCCCAGAAGCTCGAAGACGATCGAGACGGTGGTCGAGGTTGGCAGGCCGAACGAATTGAATGCGTTCAGAAGCAGTACGTCCGTCACCATAACGGCCGAAAAAATCACGAGGACTTCGCGGAACGTGAATGCCGACGGCACGAGAACGCCCGTTTTGGCAATGTCCATCATGCCCGAAGAGAACGCAGCGCCCAGAATGACGCCTGCGGAAGCCACGGCGAGAATGATGCCGATGGGCGCCGTTCGGGATCCGACGGCGGAATTGAGGAAGTTCACGGCGTCGTTGCTGACGCCTACATACAAGTCGAAAACGGCGAGAAGTCCGAGGAGACCCACGCACGCGATGATGAGAGGTTCCATGCGCACAGCCCATTGCTTTGTCCGAGGCGCATGGTAGGAAGAGACGATGACAGAATCGTGTCAGGAATATGACAATTCCATGACAGCTTCTGCAAATCGGGCTGCTTTGCGAGCGTCCTTTCGGGCTTCCGGCGGCAGCGCCGCAATCATTTCATCGCTCTCTGCTCTCGATCATGCGCGCGGCAGGCGCCGTGCGGCGCATGCACGCGGCCCGCGAACGTGTCATGATTGAGCACTGCGACATGCGCGCGCCCGTCCGCGCAAACCAACGACTTTGGAAAGATGCTTGAATTCAGACTCCTTGCCGACGAATGCATTGCGGAAGCGCTCTCAGATCGACTGATGGACCTCGGCGCCTATTCGGTCGCCGTCGAAGACGCCGACGCCGGCCGCCCGGATGAGCATCCGCTCTACGGCGAACCCGGCATGGAACCGGAAAGCTGCGCCTGGCCGCGCTCCGTGCTTTCGATTCTTGCGGACGACGGCTTCGACATCGACGCCGCGGCAGCGGCCGCCATGGCCGGCATCAATGGCGAAGCGCCTTCGCTCATCTCGAAGACGAAAGTCGAGGATCAGGACTGGGTTCGCCTCACGCAGGCGCAGTTCCATCCGACCAAGGTTTCCGACCGTCTCTGGATCGTCCCGACATGGCGCTCCCCGGTCAAGAATGCCGTCAACATTCGTCTCGACCCGGGCGTTGCATTCGGCACGGGCTCGCACCCGACGACGCATCTGTGCCTCAAGTGGCTCGATCAGAACGCCGCAGGCGCCGAGAATGTTCTCGACTACGGCTGCGGCACCGGCATTCTCGCGATCGCCGCAAAGAAGCTCGGCGCCAAGCGCGTCGTCGGCACGGACATCGATCCGCAGGCCGTCGAAGCCGCAGTCCGCAACGCCGAACAGAACGAAGCCGAAGCCGAATTCGTGCTTCCCGAATCCTTGAAGGACGAAGCCTTCGAGATCGTCGTCGCGAACATTCTCGCCAATCCCCTGAAGCTCCTCTCGCCCGCGCTTTGCGGTCGAGTTCGGCCGGGCGGCCGTCTCGTTCTCTCCGGCATCCTTGCCAAGCAAACCGACGAAATTATCTCGCACTACCGCGCAGCCGACCCGTCGATCGAGCTTGCGCTTTGGCAGCAGGAAGACGACTGGGTCTGCATCGCCGGCACGAAGCGCGCCTGAGCCCGGCCGATCTTCCCCGACATCCATCAAGACGGAACAACTTTTCACGAGGATATTCGCGATGGCAAAAGTGCTTCGCTGCCCGATTTGCGGCGCTCTCTGGCGACTGAAGGACGATGATGAAGCAGAAATCTGCCGCTGCTCGGCCTGCTACGCCCGCTTCGCTCTAGCCAAAGCTGAGATTGCGGTTGTTCCCGACCGCATGCTCGACGAGGCGGCCGCGCTCAAGCAGACGAAGCTCGCCGGCGCGGCCAAAGCCGCTCAGGCTTCTCAGGCCGCACCTGAAGCCGATTTCTCGGAAGGACTCGAAAGACTTCGAGCCGTCGATCCGGAAGCACCTGCAGAATACAATGACGGCCGCGACGCCGTCATGGCAAAGCTCGCCGCGGACATGTCCGGCTTCGATTCGCCGGATCGTCCCGAAGAACCTGCTCAAAAGCCGAGCGCCTTCTTTGCGGGACTTTTCAAGTTCATCGCCGCATCGGCGCTTCTCTGCGTGCTCGGCATCTGTGCGCTCCTCTGCTTCAGCGACAAGGTGCTTGAATCGATTCCCGCCTTGCGCAGCGCATACGAAAGCGTCTGCGGCAAAGTTCCCTGTCCGGGCTTTGTCTGGGCGCAGCCAAGCGCCTTTGAGATTGCCGCCGGCATCGAGCGCGCCGAAGGCGCCGACCTCAAGCGCCCGGTCGTCGACATCACGCTCACGAACGCCTCCGCGCATCCGCAGCGTCTTCCGGTGCTCGAACTTCGCTTTCTCGATCCCGCGGGCGACACGATCGCGCAGCGCGTTCTGGAGCCGGCCGAGTACGGCGTCGACGCGCCGCAGCCGACGCTCCCGGCCGGCGAAAAGCTGAAGGCGACGATTACCGTCAAGAAAGATCTCGCCTACGAAGCCGCAGACGTTTCGGTTTCGCCCGTCGAACTCTTCTGATTTTCTCCATGGGCCGCGCAAATTCATTGCTGCGGCTCCAAACCTGCTGAAGCCTTGAAAATCCCATGAGCGTCCTCATTTCGGGCTCGATCGCCTACGACACCATACTCGCTTTCGACGGACGCTTCGCCGATCATCTTCACGCCGGAGCGATCGCAAGCCTCAACCTCACTTTTCCAACGAACCGCATGCGCCGCGAGTTCGGCGGCTGTGCGGGAAACATCGCCTATTCGCTCAAGCTTCTCGGGGGAGAACCGCTCCTGTGGAGCGCCATGGGTTCGGACGCGGCTCCCTACATGGCGCGCTTTCGCTCGCTGGGCATTTCGACGGTCGGGCTCAAGATTCTCCCGGATGCCTTTTGTCCGCAGGCATTCATCACGACGGATGCGGACGGCAACCAGCTCTGCTCCTTCCACGGCGGCGCCATGGACCGCACGCAGGAAGTGCCCTGGCCCGAATTAGGCCCCGGCGATTCGCCGATCACCCTCGCGATGCTCTCGCCCGGCGGACGCATCGCCATGCCGATTCACGCGGCCATGTGCCGCGAGCGCGGCATTCCGTACATCCTCGACATCGGCCAGGCCGCGCCGCTCTTCTCGGCCGACGAGCTCTCGGCCATGATCGAAGGCGCCGCAATGCTCGCCTTCTCGGACTATGAGGCAGAAATTCTCAGGCAGACCGTCCGGCTCACGCCGAAAGACATGGCCGCGGCGGGCAAGGCGATCTTTCACACGCACGGCTCGAAGGGCTCGTCCGTGTGGCTGCCGCACGCCGAAACATCCGCGCATGTGGAAGCGCTTCGTCTTCCCGAAGACGCTGCAGAAGATCCCGTAGGTGCGGGCGACGCCTACCGCGGCGGCCTCCTCTACGGCCTCACGCACGGCATCGATCCGGTGCGCGCCGCCCGCATCGCGAGCATCATGGGCGCGGTCAAGGCGGCGTCCGCAGGCGCGCAAAACTACCGCACGACGATCGGCGACGTGCGGGCGAAATACGAAGAAATGTGGCGCGAGGCGGCTCCTTTCTGAAGACGCGCGCTCAATCCAATCACCAGATGATGAATCCGCGGGAGAGCGGCGCGACCAGAATCAGAAGCGCATTGGCCGCGAGCACGACCACGACGGGCGCGAAATCGATTCCCCTGAAGGTCGTCGGGATGATGCGGCGGATCGAGCGCATGAAGGGCTCGAGCAGCGTGCCGAGCGTATAGGTCATGGGGTGCGCCGGACTGATCCACGAGAGAACCGCGAGAATGATCGCGCCCCACGAAAGCATCTCGAGGAACCAGCGCAGAATCATCGCGAAGGGCGCAACGACAAGCCCGACGAGCGTGGCCGGCAGATGTCCGATCGCGCGATGAACGAAAACGGCGGCAACGGCCGTAAGGAAGACGCCGGCGAGCGACGGCCAATCAAAGCCTCCGCGCTTCGGGAGAAGACGCTCCAGCGGGTCGACAAGCCAATCCGTCAGCCGGCGGCAGAGGCCGCAAAGCGGATTTCGAGGGGATATGGCCGAGTAGTAGAGCCATGCGCGCAGAAGCAACACTGCGCCCAAAAGCGACGCGGCAACGCCGACAAAGAATTGCAGAAGCGCAGCTAGCATGCGCGACAAACCTCCGAAACCACTCGTGCCTGAAGCTCAGCCCAAAGCCGCGCCGTCATCTCCGCCGCACGACCGCGAAGCATGTCGGGCACGGCACTCAATAGTACCAGCGAAGCCGCGCCGGCGTCAGCAAAGGAAAAGCACAGCCGCCTGCCGTTCGCCCAAAAGAACGTATCGAAGCGTTTCAGCGGCGCTTCGCCGCAAGCGCTCGACCTCTCGCTTCCATCATCTCGCGGTCGCAGACGTCGGCCGTATCGGCCACCTCGATCTCGGCAAGCTCGGGGTTGGCGGCCTCGTCCGCAGCGAGCATCGCGCGCACGCGGCTCCAGTCGAAGAATGGGCCCGGATCGATCTTGCGCCCGGGCGCAATGTGTTCGTGGCCGGTTACGGCCGCAAAAGGCAGAAGCCTTCTCAAGCGGGCGACGAGCGCTGCGAGCGCTCGATACTGCGCCTCTTCGAAAGGCACCTCTTCGGTTCCTTCGAGCTCGATCCCGATCGAAAAGTCATTGCAGGCGTCGCGCCCGCGGAAGTTGGAGAGTCCGGCATGCCAGGCGCGCTTGTCGATGCCGACGAACTGAATCGCCTCGCCCGTGCGGCGGATGAAGAAGTGCGGCGAGACGCGAAGCCCCTTTAGCGATTCGCATCCCGGCCTTTCGGCGTCGATTGCGCCCATGAAGAGGCGCTCGACGTCTCCGCCCCCGAAGACGCCGCGCGGCAGCGAAATGAAGTGGAGCACCAAAAGGTCGACGGCAATTCCGTCGGGCCGCTCGTCGAAATGCGGCGACGGCCGATGCTCGACGCCGTCGAGCCAGCCTTTGCGAGCAGCCGCAAAAAGCGCTTCATTCATGGATCATTCGCCCGCGGCGTCCCGGCATCTGCCCGAGCAGTACACGCGGCCGCGCCGTCTCACGGCTTCGCGCGCCGGGAAGTACATGCCGCAGTACTCGCACTTCGACATGGGTTCGCCCAATTCGCGGCTCCTGCCGCGGTTCTTCGCTTCGCGGCGAAGAACTTCAAGCTCGACGCGCTCTTCGTTCGTGAGACTCGAGCGGCGGCGCGAGATCATCCACGAAATCGCGATGAAGGCAAAAAGAAGAATCCAGAAGATAATGCGGCCCATTCGTTCACCTTTGTCTTCGTCCCTGCTTTCGGGCTTCGGCCGTCGAAAGCAGAGCGGGATCCGAAACGCGCCCGCCCTCGGATCCCGATCAATAGCAATTCATCAAGATCGGCTCGGCGCCGACCTCTCGTCAGAACACCTCGAGAATGAAGCTGTAGCCCAAATAGGCGACGACGAAGACGGCGAAGCCCGCCCAGAACCAGCTGAGGGCCGTCTTGGCGCGCCAGCCGGCGAACCGCCGGCCCAAGAGCAGAATGCCGAAAAGAAGCCAGGCAATCCACGTGAGGATCATTTTGTGGTCGAAGCGGAAGAAGACGCCGTAGGCATCTTCCGTAGCGAAGGCGCCCGTCACGAGAACGCAGGTGAGGCACAGAAAGCCGACCGCCACGATGCGGAAGAAGATGCGTTCCATGACGACGAGCCCCGGCAGCGTTTCGACGAGCTTGGGCGTTTCGGCCGGATTCTTGAGCGCGCGGTTCTGAACGCCCATGAGGACGGCGTGCACGAGCGCGATGATCATGAAGCTGTAGGCGGCGATCGCAAGCAGGATGTGCCAGCGGAAGAGCTCCGTCAATTCGGCCGCCTCAATAGGCTTGCCGGGGAAAAGCATCGGGAAGATCGACGCGAAGGCGGCCGCAACAAGGATGATGCCGAACTGCCCGTGCAGACGATGCACCCAAGATTCGACGAGCAGAATTGCCACGGCTAGGAACATCATCACGCTCACGCAGCATCCAAAGCCGAAATGCACGGCTTCCTGACGGAAGAGTTCGCCGTGAATGCCGTATGCGTGCAGCACGAGAGCCAAAAGGACGGGCCATCGCAAAAGTCCCGACGCTCGGGCTCCTTCGCCCTTCATGGCAGACAGAATGCCGATGCCCGACGCGAGATAAAGAAGCGCCGCAAGGCCGGTGCAGATGCTGAGCGAATTCATATTGTGCTTTTTTCTATGCTGTTGACGGGGAATTGCGCTTTGGCAACGGCGGCCGCACGCGGCAGTCAAACGGCTCATCAAGTCGGTCGCAAGCCCTTGCGAAGCCTTTTCGAGAGGCATTCTTCGGCAAAAGCCTCGGGATGCATGCAGAACCTGCCGGATCCTTCTAAAATGCCATGCTCCTCTTCGCGGGCTGCCGCGCACGCCGACGACGAGCCGGCGCGCCGAAGCCCATTGTACAGCCGAGAGATCTCATGCGGCACCGAAGCCGCCGCCTCAGAGCCGCACGCATTTTGAAACTGAAGGCTGCCCGATCCGTTCGGAGCAGCCCGCTTGATCCGCATTTTTAAGCCCATGCTCGATTCACTCAGCCAGCGCCTTTCGAAAATCGTCAAGACGATGCGCGGCCAAGCACGCTTGACGGAATCCAACACCAAAGAGATGCTGCGCGAGGTTCGCCTTGCGCTTCTTGAGGCCGACGTGGCTCTTCCCGTCGTTCGCGAAGTCCTTGCCCGAATCAAGGAAAAGGCCATGGGCGAAGAAGTCGTCGGCAACCTCAACCCGGGTCAGGCTCTCGTCGGCGTCGTGCAGCGCGAGCTCACGGCGATCATCGGCGGCGACCTGCCGCCCGAAGAGCGCGAAATCAATCTGCGCGTGCAGCCGCCCGCCGTGATTCTCCTTGCCGGCCTTCAGGGCGCCGGCAAGACGACGACTGCGGGCAAGCTCGCCAAGTACCTCAAGAACACGCTCAGAAAGAAGGTTCTCGCGGTTTCCTGCGACGTTTATCGGCCGGCCGCCATCGAGCAGCTCAAAGCCGTCGCCTCCCAGGCCGAATGCGACTGGTTCCCGAGCACGCCCGACGAGAAGCCCGTCGACATCGCCGCAGCCGCGGCGAACGAAGCCCGCCGCCGCTTCTACGACGTTCTCATCGTCGACACGGCCGGCCGCCTCGCGATCGACGAAGCGATGATGAATGAAGTCGCCGAACTCAATCGGTTCCTGAAGCCTGCGGAAACCTTTTTCGTCATTGACGCGATGCTCGGTCAGGACGCCGTCAACACGGCGCAGGCCTTCAGCGAAAAGCTCCCGCTCACGGGCGTCGTCCTCACGAAGGCCGACGGCGACAGCCGCGGCGGCGCGGCGCTTTCCGTGCGCTACGTTACCGGCAAGCCCATCAAATTCATCGGCACGGGCGAAAAGCTCGACGGGTTCGAGCCGTTCGACCCCGAAGCCATGGCCTCCCGAATTCTCGGCATGGGCGACATTGTGGGCCTCGTCAAGGACGTCACGAAGTCGATCGACATCGCCGAAGCCGAGAAGCTTGCGAAGAAGCTCAAGTTGGGCGACCGCTTCGACCTCTCCGACTTCCGCGCGCAGCTCGCGCAGATGGGCGGCATCGGCAGCTTCTCGTCCTTGATCGACAAGCTCCCGCAGCAGCTCCAGCAGGCGGCGGGCAGGATCACCGACGAAGACATGCAGAAGAACCTCCGCCGCACGCTCGGAATCATCGATTCGATGACGCCCGCCGAGCGCCGCAAGCCCGAACTCATCAAGGCGAGCCGCAAGAAGCGCATCGCCGCGGGCGCTGGCGTTCCCGTG
>CAZUXQ010000032.1:0-10494 GCA_964624425.1 uncultured Sutterella sp. | reverse complement strand
GCTCGTCGACCCAATAAAAAATTGCGGCCCCTTGAGTTGGGTCCGCTCGGCTGCTACGGCGCCCGCCGATCATTCTGCCCCGACGAGTCCGCAAAGCGAAGCCGCCCGTTCAGCCTCCAAGGATTTTCATCGACAATCAGATTGCGGATCTCCCGCGCCTGCTCGGTCGCCGGCTCGGCTCCAGCGCCCTTGAGCCGGCCTTGCTGTCCGCGCGGCTGTTCAGATCCGGAAACGCTTCCAAGGCGCAGACGGCCGCCTCTTCGGCATCGGAACGATGCGGCTCTTCAGGCTGCGTCGTCGGCTTCATCGTCGGCGTCCGTCAGGACTCGCGCAAAACAGCGCTCAACGCTTCTCGGATGCAGATGCACCTTCACGATTGCCGCCTGCAGGCGCGTCGAACATCTGAAGCTGCCGATGCGCCGATTGGCATTCATTCGCTTTGCGGCGAAAGCGCAGCCGAAAGACCTGCCGAATCCGCCGAGATCGAAGCCGGAGAGCCGCTACAATTTGAAATTTTTCGACATACGTGCATATTGCTTTCGGTTTTCGGTATCCATGCGGCTGTTTTCTTCTGCTGAGGAAGCGCTCAAGCAAGTCTTCGGCTACGACGAGTTCCGCGGCTTCCAGAAGGAGGTCATCGAACAGGTGGCCGCAGGAGGAGACGCCCTCGTCCTGATGCCGACAGGCGGCGGGAAAAGTCTCTGCTACCAAGTGCCGGCGCTTCTGCGGGACGGCGTCGCCGTGGTCGTCTCGCCCTTGATTGCGCTCATGCAGGATCAGGTCGATGCGCTCGAAGAGGCCGGCGTCAGGGCAGCTTGTCTCAATTCGACGCTGTCGCCGCAAGAGAGCTCCGACATTCGTCGGGCGCTGCGCCAAGGCGAAATCGATTTGCTCTACGTGGCGCCCGAGCGTCTGCTGATGCCCGGAACGCTGGATCTGCTGCAGTCGATCAAGCTTTCGCTTTTCGCGATCGACGAGGCGCACTGCGTAAGCATCTGGGGTCATGACTTCAGACCCGAATACGGAGCGCTCTCGATTCTTAAGGAGCGCTTTCCGGCTGTGCCTCGAATCGCGCTTACGGCAACGGCTGATCCGAAGACGCGTCAGGAAATTGAAGAGAAGCTTCTTCTCAGTCCCAAGGTTTTCGTTGCGAGCTTCGACCGTCCAAACATTTTCCTGCGCGTCGTCGAAAAGCGCGGCACCAAAGCGAAGCTTCTCAAGTTCATCAAGACGGAGCATGACGGCGACTGCGGCATCGTCTACTGCATGTCCCGCGCGAAGTGCGAAGAGTACGCCGCCTGCCTGGCGGACAACGGCGTGAACGCTCTTTTTTATCATGCGGGACTTTCGCCGGAAGAACGCGCCGAGCGGCTCTCGATCTTTCAGCGCGAGGAAGGCGTCGTCATGGTGGCGACCGTCGCTTTCGGCATGGGCATCGACAAGCCCAACGTGCGTTTCGTCGCGCACGTCGACATGCCGAAGTCGATTGAGGGCTACTTTCAGGAAATCGGCCGCGCCGGTCGAGACGGTCTTCCCGCCGACGCCTGGATGGCCTACGGTCTCGCCGATGTCGTCAATCAGCGCAGCTTCATCGATCGGAGCGACGCCGATCCGCAGTACAAATCGCTCTCGGCGCAGAAGCTCGATGCAATGCTCGGTTACGCCGAAACTCCGCAGTGCCGCCGAGTGCGTCTGCTTGCCTATTTCGGCGAAAAAGCGGAGCCTTGCGGCTATTGCGACAACTGCCTCGATCCGCCGAAACTTTGGGATGCCACGCTCTGCGCAAAGAAAATCATTTCCTGCATCTACCGCGCGCAGCAGAAAAGCGGCCGTAGCTACGGCGCGCAGCATATCGTCGACATCCTTAGGGGAAAAGCGACCGAAAAAGTTGCGGCCGCCCGGCACGATTCGCTGTCGACTTTCGGCATCGGCAAGGATGTGGATGCAAAGCAGTGGCGCGCGATCATCCGGCAGCTCATCGCCAGGCACGTTCTGTGGGTGGATGTTGAAAACTATGCGGCGCTTCGTCTCGGCGCGTCCGCCAACGCGCTTCTTCGCGGCGAAATGACCGTGCATGTTCGGAAGAGCGTCACCGACGAAAAAGCCGATGAAAAGCGCCGCAAAGCTTCGGCCGACGCCGCGCCCGCCAATCTCGAAGGTCTCGACAAGATCGTCTTCGAAACGCTGCGCCGCTGGCGAAGCAAGACGGCGCGCGATCTCGGCAAGCCGCCGTACATCATATTCCACGACAAGACGCTCGCCTCCATTGCGCGCATTCGTCCGCAGTCGACAGAGGATCTCCTGCGCGTTTCGGGAGTCGGCCGCAACAAGCTTCTTCGCTACGGCAAGGAAATCCTCAAGATGGTCAAGAACGCGATTGACGCAGGCACGTAGCGAAAATTCCGGAACTTCAGAAAAAGCGGGGCGCTCCTCTCGAACGCCTCGCTTCAAACTGCGTCAATGCGGCGGATTGATCGTCGAATTGCCGGCGGCGCGCGGCTTTTGCTTGCGCCGCGCCAGGATCTTGTCGAAGAGCGGATTGGGCAGCATGCGCAGAATCTTTGCCAGGACGCCCATCTGCCAAGGAATGACGGAGTAGCTCCTGCCGCGCGTGATTGCTTCGACGGCCTGAAGCGCGAATTCTTCCGGCTCAAGAATGAAAGGCATCTTGTAGGGATTCTTCGCCGTGAGCGGCGTACGGACGAATCCCGGACAAAGCGTCGTGACGCCGATGCCGTATTTCTGCATTTCGACGCGAAGGCTCTCGCAATAGGTGATTACGGCCGACTTGCTTGCGCAGTACGCCTCAGACCCCGGCAGTCCGCGAATCCCCGCGACCGAACCGATCCCGACCAAGCGGCCCTCGCCGCGCGCCTTCATCGGGGCGATGAAGGGATGAAACGTATAGGCCATCGCAAAGACGTTGAGGCGGTAGACGGCTTCGAGAACATCAAGGTCTTCGACGAACTCCGTCTTCACGCCGTGCGACATGCCGGCATTGGCAATCACGACGGTGGCGCCGCCCGAAAGCTTTTCGAATTTGCGGGCGGCTTCGAAAATTTCTTCGCGGTTGGTGACGTCGGCCGGAAGCGCGAAGCAGCGCTTCGGATCGCCGGGCAGCGATTCGACAAGTTCGCCGAGCTTGTCTTCGCTTCGCGCGACAAGACCAAGCGTCGCGCCTCGGCGGGCGTACTCGGCCGCCATCGCGGCGCCGATGCCGCTGCTTGCGCCGGTAATGAAAACGTTGAGCACGGGAATTCTGCCTCACATGGGCTGATTGTGAAAAAGCGTTCCGGCTTTCCCGAGGAGACGTGCAGGAACGCTTCGGCAAAGGATCATTTATCGGCGGCGGCCGGCGCGAACGAGATCAACGAGAAAGTCGATGCATTCGGGGGTCTTTTCGCGCGATCCGACGAGATGCGGTCCGGTCGTGTAAAGACCGCCGACGCCGATCATCGGCGTGCTGTCGATTTGATAGTTCTGCCAAAGCTGCGTGGCGATGCGCGACTTGTTCATCACGCCGAACGAGCGGTAGGTCTGCTCGAACTTCTTGACGTCGACGTTCTTCGACTTCATGAAGTCGAAGATGTCCTTGGCGGGATCTTCGGCGCTGTACGGATGTTCCTGATAAATCACGCTCTCGAAGAACGGCAGCGAAATCGTGTCGAGAAGGCCCATCGCTTCGAGAGCGAAATAGGTCTGCGTAAAGGGAAGGAACTTCGGCTGCCAGGCAACCGGACAGACGCGAACGGCAACGTCGCTCGGCGCAGAGCGGCGCCACTTGTCGAAAATCGGCTGGAACTGCAGGCAATGCGGGCAGGTGTAGGCAAAGAATTCAACGACCTCGATTTGGTCGCCGCTCGCCGCTGCGGGAGGCATCACCGTCAGATATTCCTTGCCTGCCTCGAATTTCGGGGCGGCCAAGACGCTGCCGGAAATCGGCGCCAAGGCCGCGGCCATGAGAAGCTCTCGTCGATTGATCAATTGGAACTCCTGAATAAAAATGAATGAATGGCCAATGTTATTTCTGCTCGACAATGATAGGCTTAAGCCCCTGATCCGCAAGACTTTCGACAGCCTCCTGCGCAGACTGGCGGTCATCGAACGGACCGACGCGAACTCGCCAGAACGCACCCGCCCGGGACACCTGAGCGCCGATGCCGAGCATGGCCAGTTCGGCGCCGTGCGTTTCGGCGTCGGTTTTTTTGGCATAGGCGCCTACCTGAACCCAGAAGGTCGAAGGACGGACGGTGCCCGGCTCGATCGCCTTGCCCGACGCATCGCGCCGGGGGGCGTCGTCCGCGCCGGCCGTCGCTCTGATCGTCACCGTCTTGACGCCGCCCTCGGCAGCGGGACTCATGGATCCGTCGTGCTGATTGAGACGGGCATTCGGATCAACGGAACCCGCAAGCTTGCTCGCCGGATCGACGTCGGCCGTCACCCGGTCGACCTTGTCCACGAACGGGACCGGACTGTTGGAAATGAAGACGGCAGCCGCAGCGGCAATGCCGAGCCCCGTCACCACGCCGATCAAAAAGCCGGCAAATCCAGCTGCAAATCCGCCTTTCGACACGTTTTCGTTCCTTGAGTCTGCGCGATTATGCTTCAGATTCGCCTTCTTCTTTGCGCGACATGTACGCAGGGGCGCTGATGCCGAGAACGGCCAGCCCGTTTGCGAGCGTCCGGCGGGTTGCGGCCAGCAGAGCCAGCCGGTCGTTGCGGGTCTCGTCGTCTTCGACGAGGACGCGTTCGGCGCTGTAGAAAGCATGCAGCGCAGCGGCAAGATCCTTCAGGTAGTGGCAGAGGAGATGCGGCGCATGGTCGCGCGCCGCCGCCGAGAGCGCTTCCGGGTATTCTCCGATCGCGTCGATCAGGCTGTTTGCGGCTTCGCCGCCGAGAGTTGCAAGCGGCTGCGAGGCGAGCGCTTCGACGGTCGGCACGGCAAAGCCCTTTTCGGACGCATTGTCGAAGACCGAGCAGATGCGCGCGTGCGCGTACTGCAGATAATAGACAGGGTTTTCATCGCTTTTTTGGCGGGCGAGATTCACGTCGAAGACGAATTCGGCGTCGGCCTTGCGCGCGACCAGAAAGTAGCGGGCGGCGTCGCGACCGGCCCAATCGACGAGGTCGCGCAGCGTGACGTAATTGCCGGAGCGCTTGCTCATCTTGACCGGCTCGCCGTCCATGACGACCGAGAGCATCTTGTGAAGGATGTATTCGGGAAAGGTCTTCGGAATTGAAAGACCGAGCACCTGCCCGGCCGCCTGAAGGCCGGCGCGAACGCGCGCGATCGTGCCGTGATGGTCCGTGCCCTGAATGTTTACCGCCTTCGAGAAGCCGCGGCCGAATTTGTTGAGATGATAGGCGACGTCCGGCACGAAGTAGGTGTAGCGGCCGTCGGCCTTGCGCATCACGCGGTCCTTGTCGTCGCGAATGCCGTCGCCGAGATCGTCGAATTCGGTCGTTTTGAGCCAGAGAGCGCCTTCGGCTTCATAAGTCTTGCCGGAGTCGATCATGGCCTGGACGGTCTTTTCGAGCGTGCCGTCGGCATAAACCGAAGACTCGAGGAAGAAATTGTCGAACTTCACGCCGAGCGCGGCAAGGTCGTCGTCCCGCTCGTTGCGCAGACAGGCCAGCGCACAGCGCCGCAAGGCGCCGCAGTCGGCGAAGTCGACCGCCGATTCAATCGTTTCGCCGCCGTGGGCATGAACAGGCTTGCGGTCGAGGTAGTCGCGCGCGATGGCGATGATGTATTCGCCGTGATAGGCGTTTTCGGGCATCTCGATTTCCTCGCCCTGAAGCTGGCGGGCGCGAAGCTGCACGGAATGCGCGAGATTGTCGATCTGAACGCCGGCGTCGTTGTAATAGAACTCGCGGGTCACCGCCCAGCCCTGCGTCGCAAGGATATTGGCGAGCACGTCGCCGAGCGCGCCCTGACGCGCATGGCCGAGGTGAAGCGGGCCGGTTGGGTTCGCGGAAACGTATTCGAGAAGAACGGTTCGGCCGGCGAATTCCTGATTGCGGCCGTACTCGGCGCCTTCCTTCAGAACGCGGCGGACGACATCGCCGCGAGCGTCGGGCTGCAGGCGCATGTTGAGGAACCCGGGACCGGCGATTTCGATTGAAGAAACAAGCGCCGCAGATTCGGGATTGCGGCGGACGGCCTCGGCGAGCATTTCGCCGATCTGACGCGGATTCTTCTTGAGCCGACGAGCAAGCTGAAGCGCTGCCGTGCAGGCAATGTCGCCGTGCTTGGGATCTTTCGGGCGTTCGAGAGCAGCATCAAAATCGTGAATGCCGAGCGTTTCGAGCGCTTTCTGAACGAGTGCCTTGACGGCTTCTTTTTGTTGTGCGAGCATGGGGCGGAATTGCGGACTTGACAATCAGTGCCGCTAGTGTATCTAGTGCGGCATCGCCGGTGTTGAATTGAGCGCTGATTTCTATGCAGCAAATGTATCGGCCCGCGCTTCTTTCCCGGAAGGCGGGCCGAAAAAATTGCGCGCTGCGTCGTCTCTCAGCTGCGCTTGTCGTGCGAGAGGAATGCGTAGGCCGAGTGATTGTGAATCGACTCGAAATTTTCGGCTTCGACGCGATAGGCGAGGACGCGGTCGTCTTCGTTGAGCGCCTTGGCCATATCGCGCACGAGATCTTCGACGAATTTCGGATGATCGTACGCAAATTCCGTGACGTACTTTTCATCCGAACGCTTCAGGCGGGCCCAGAGCTGGCAGGAGGCGGCATTTTCGCTGATCGCCACCTGGTCTTCCAGACTCATCGGCTGAGCGAGTTCGAGCGACGTGATGAGGTGCGAGCGCTGGTTGTGCGCGCCGTAGCGGGAAATTTCCTTCGAGCACGGGCAGAGGCTCGTCACGGGGGCGAGCGTTTCCTGGCGCACCGCGACGTCATTGCTTTCGCAGTCGGCAATCCAGGCGCCTTCGTAATTCATCAGGCTTTCGAGCTTGCTCACGGGCGCGACCTTGCGCACGAAAAACGGGAATCGGATTTCAATCGTGCCGGACGCCGCATGCAGGCGCTCGAGCATGTCCTTCATGAGCCGGCGCATGCGTTCGGCGTTCATCGGTTCCTGATGATCTTCCATGAGCGCAATGAAGCGCGACATATGCGTGCCTTTCTGATCGGCGGGCAGGGCGACGGTCATGGAAAGCGTGGCGACGGTGTGCTGAGGGCCGTCGCGGCCTTCAATGACAATCGGCAGCCTGACTCCGCGGATGCCGACGCGATCAATAGGAATGTTTCGTCCGTCCTGAGAAGACTGGACGTCGGGAAGAGAGTGTTTTTGTTCGGCTTCCATATTTTGTCTTTCGCGTCCCGGAATCAGCCGGCACTTGATCGCCGGCAACGGGAAAATTCAAAATTCGACAAAAGGGCGCGGCAGGAATGAACCATCGGACAAGCCTTGCAAGGCGAATCAACGAAATGAGCCGGGCCGTACCAATTGCGGGTCCATTATCTTAACGGAAAAGCATCAAAATGCGCATCAAGCAGGATCGGCCCCGTCATTGCCCCGGAACTGACGCAGAGGCGCCCCTGAGAATCCTCTGAATTTCGGGCCGGCCTTCTGAAATTTCAGCAGATTCTTCCTGCTTTTCCCGCATGACGCAAAGCGGCGTCTGCATGCCTCGCCCTGCCGGCCCGAATTCCAAGCCGCGCCTCAATCTCGTCCGAGCGCAGGGCAGATCCCGCTCCGGCGATGCCTGAAATTGAAGCTGCCCTGCCCGGAGACCGAAGCGGCAAAGAACCGGCTCAAAGCTTTTTCAGCGGACTCCGGGTTCGAGGAGCCGCGAACGCTTCAACTTCGGCGTCCGACAATCCGGCCGGCATGCAGGAAGACGCGGGCGGCTGCCTTTCCGAAAAAAACTGTCGGCAAACATGCACCATCCGCATTGTCCGCAGCAAGCCTGAAGTTCGTCGACATGAAGGACTGCAAAGGCCCAGCCGCAGGCCTGAAGCCGATTTGCAGGGCGCCGAATGCCGAGGCAGCGATGCCGGCACTGATGAAGCCGCCGCAGCTGGCGGCGAAGAACGCGCCGCAGAAATGGAAGCGGCCGTCTCCGTACCGGAAGCCGGCTCTTGGAGAGCCTGCAGTCCGACTTGACGACCGCCTCATTCCCTACGCCGATCAGCCGTCCCCGACCGACTTGCCCGCTAAGTTTTCTTCACTCTCAAAGAAGCGCCCGGCGGCATCCTTTGTGCGGCGAATCCATTCGTCTCCCGCGGACTTCAGCTGTGCGGCGTTGAATTGTTGAATTGCAGCCGCGCCTGACGGCGGCGGGATCAAAATTCCAGACACTCGCCGTCATCGGGAATGCTCAATTTGCTCAGAGAATGGCTTTGGGCAAAGTTTTTGAACAATTTTCTGGTCACAGTTGCGTGAGAAACGCCTTCAACGTGCGTGGCAATGACATTGAGTTCAGGAAAGGTCTGCATCAGAGCGAGCACGTCGTACTGATTCATGATGAGCGCATGGCCGAGCGGGAACTGAGCGCCGGCGGCGTTGACGGCGACGACGGAAGGCGAGAACTTGTTGACGGCGTCCACCATCCACCACGTACTGGCAAAAGACCGTATCGCCCGCAAGATAAAAGCGCTTGGGTTCGTCGGCATGCTCAAAAACAATGCCGCAGGCCTCATCGGTAAAGCCCATCTTCGCGTAGCTGAAGCGCGTGACAAGATCGCTCTTGCCATGGTCGCACGGCGTGCGGCAGAGCGTGACGCCCTTGAATTCAACGCCTTCTTCCGTGAGAACGCGCACATCTTCAAAGCCCATGCCGGCAATAGTCTCGGCTTCTTCTTTGCAACGGGCAAAAAGGGGCAGGGTCTTGGGAAGCACCTTGGCGGCTTCGTCATCGAAGTGGTCAAAATGAAGGTGCGTCGCAATCACGGCGTCCACGTCAAAAAGAGCCTCTGCCGGGCAGGGAAGTTCGCAGTCGGGGTTGCCGCGGCCCGTAGTGCAGGTTTCGGGAATGCTTGGGTAGGCGCCCTGCTTGGCAAGCATGGGGTCGATAAGAAAACGCACGCCGCCGTAAGTGACGATGCTTGTAGCGCTGCGGATTTGCTGAAATTTCATGGCAAAAGTACTCCGTTTGGAAAAATTTGAGTTTTTGAGACGACAGTGATGAAAAAGTGAGCCTGTACGCTTTGGGCTCGATTTTTTTTGCTGAAGCGACTATAAAACCTCAAGCTGCTTGAGCTTCAAGAGGAAGAATGTAAAAAATGAAAATTGGAGAGCTTGCCTCTCGAACCAACTGTCCGGTTCCGAGAATTCAGTTTTACGAGGAAAAAGGCATGCTGCTCAAGCCTGCCAGAGGCTCTGGGGATCAGCGCATGTACTCAGAAGATGCCGTCAGGAGACTCGACTTCATCATGGCCTGCCGCAGCAACAGCATGAAGCTCGAGTGCATCAAGCGCTTTTTTGCAGTTTTCCGACGATCCGTCTCTGGGTTCTCAATGGCTTCTTGAGCGTCTTGACGACTATCTCGCGCACATTGACTTACAACTGAGCCCTGATTTAGAAGGGATTGAAACTCGATATTATTTCTAGCGACAAAGATGCCGATGCCAAGGTTTTGTCCTTGATCTTTAAGGATCCTCCGAACAAATAACGGGAAGTTGCATCATCATGACAGATGCTTGCTGCTGATCATGGAAGCGCAGCAGAACCAAACTGAGTTCAAGCCGGCGGGTTCTCATCATGAAGCAGTCGTCGCTGTCCGACCTTGAAATGGATCTCGCCGCAAAGCGCGCAGGACTCATGCTGAACGAGCGGCTGAGCGTCTCGAAGCGTCTGCGCCCCGGCCGACGTTGCTCGAGCTTGCTCGGCCGTGCTGTTGCAGGCCGTCTGCAACATGAGTGGCCAGCGAGCGGAGGACTTTCTGCCGGAGAACCGCACTGCAGGGAAATTTGTCGGCCTCGGCGGCATAGGCTCCGCCGCCGATGCGGCGTGCGGTCCCGCCGATGATCACGACATAACTCGGGCCCATGAGCCAGCATCTTCGGAAGCCGAGGATGTCTGCGGAGATGCCGGCCGTCTCGGGCTCGAGAAGCGGGAGGAATTCAAGACCGACGCTGAAAATCCGAAGCGGCGCTGGCGGTGCAGCCGACGACCTGGGAAGCTCAGGGAAGCATTCGCCTGAAGATGCCGTTCCGCGTTGTCGAACGCATAAAGCCGAGCAATCAGGAGCAGGGGCGAGCATGCATCTGCGCGCATCAAGCTTCAGAAGGGCTGTCGAAAGACGCGATGCCGCGGCATTCGAAAGAATGCTCATCGCATCAGCACGATGCCGACCCCGGAGAATTTCTTCGCTTGGGACTGTTGGAGAAAGAGAATAATGGGGGAAATGCGCCCGCTATCCGGGAAAACAGGCTCGAAAGGGCCTTTTCAGGGGATCTTAAGCGGATTTGGAGTTGTTCAGCCGTTTAAATTTGAGCTTTTGAAAAATCCGAGTAGATTTTTCAACGGAAAGACGCATCTGC
>CAZUXQ010000031.1:0-10640 GCA_964624425.1 uncultured Sutterella sp. | reverse complement strand
TTCGACTCAGAGAAACACAGGGCCGGCCCGGCAAACGGCCGCCCTGTGCATTTGCAAATCTTTCGACTGCGAATTTCGCGGCAGATTTGCCGGGTTGATTTTTGCGAAGCCCTGCTACTTGCGGGACAAACCGCGGAAGTTTGTCTTGCGAAGGAGGCCTTCGTACTGATGCGACATCATGTACGCCTGAACCTGGCTCATGAAGTCCATCGTCACCACGACGACAATCAGAAGCGACGTGCCGCCGAAGTAGAACGGAACATTGAAGCGAATGTTCAAGAATTCCGGAACCAAGCAGACGAACACCAAATAGAGGGCGCCGCCAAGCGTCAGGCGCAGAAGCACTCGGTCGATGTATCGAGCCGTCTGCTCGCCCGGACGGATGCCGGGGATGAACGCGCCGCCCTTCTTCAAATTCTCTGCCGTTTCCTTCGGGTTGAAGACCAACGCCGTGTAGAAGTATGCGAAGAAAATGATCAGGGCCGCATAGAGCAGGGTGTAAAGCGGCTGTCCAGGGGACAGGGATGCCGCGAGGTCTCGGATCCAGCGGGTGGAATCTCCCGAAGTGAACCAGCCGGCAAGCGTGGCGGGGAAGAGAATCAGCGACGAAGCGAAGATCGGCGGAATAACGCCGGACATGTTCATCTTGAGGGGCAGATACGAGCTCTGCCCGCCGTAGATTCGATTCCCTATCTGACGCTTGGCGTAGTTGACGGCAATTCTGCGCTGGCCGCGTTCGACGAAAACGACGAAGGCGGTGACGGCGAGAATGATCGCGATCACGAAGATCGCGGCGAGCGGGCTGATGGCGCCGGTCGACACGAGCTGGAAGAGGCCGGAAGCACCATTCGGCAGGCCCGCAACGATGCCTGCGAAGATGATGATCGAGATGCCGTTGCCGAGACCGCGCTCCGTAATCTGCTCGCCGAGCCACATCAGGAACATCGTCCCGGTAATGAGGGAGATGGTCGTCGTGATGCGGAACATGAAGCCCGGATCAAGAACGAGGCCGTTCTGCGTTTCGAGCGCAACAGCAATGCCGAAGCCTTGGAAAAGACCCAAAGCAAGCGTCCCGTAGCGGGTGTACTGCGTGATCTTTCTGCGGCCCTGCTCGCCCTCCTTTCTCAGCGCTTCGAGCGACGGAAGCACGTACGACAGCATCTGGAAAATAATCGACGCCGAAATGTACGGCATGATGCCGAGCGCGAAGACGGAAAAGCGAGAGAGCGCACCGCCGGAGAACATGTTGAACAGCCCGAGAATGCCTCCCTGCTGCTGATTGAAGAGCTGGGAAAGCATGTCGGGATCGATTCCGGGTACCGGCACATGCGCGCCGATTCGGTAAACCACCAGAGCGAGCATCAGGAAGATCAGGCGGCCCTTGAGGTCGCCGTACTTGCTGAGACCGGTCTGCCGTTTCGAGCTGGGGCTGGTCGCCACGTCCTATCCTTTAAGCAAGCGTTGGTTTTACTCGGCAATGGAGCCGCCGGCCGCTTCGATGGCGGCGCGAGCGCCCTTCGTAACGCCGAGGCCGCGCACCGCAACCTTGCGGGTGATTTCACCGGAAAGAATCACGCGCGCATTCTGAGCGAGCGGCGAAACGACGCCGGCCTTCTTCAGAACGAGGAGATCGACTTCGTCGACGCTCAAGCGCTGCAGATCGGAAAGACGAACCACATCGCAGAACTTGCGGGTAAGCGAAGTAAAGCCGCGCTTCGGCAGCCGACGATACATCGGCATCTGACCGCCTTCGAAGCCGACCTTGTGGAAGCCGCCGGCGCGCGACTTCTGGCCCTTGTGACCGCGGCCGGCGGTCTTGCCCCAGCCGCTGCCCACGCCGCGGCCGACACGGTGGCGGGCGTGCTTGGAGCCCTCAGCGGGCTTAATGGTATTCAAACGCATTTGGGTCATCCTTTGATCATTCGACGCGCACAAGGAATGCCACCTTGGCAATCATCCCTCGCACGGCCGGCGTGTCTTCGAGTTCGCGCGACTGGCGAATCTTCTTCAGACCGAGGCCCGACAAGCAGGCGCGATGCCCCTTGTTGGTGCCGATCGGACTCTTAACCAGAGTGACCTTAAGGGTCTTCTTTTCGGACATGTTAGGTCTCCTGATCAGGCGAAGAGCTCTTCGACGGACTTGCCGCGCTTGGCGGCGATTTCAGCCGGGCAGCGAAGGTTGTCGAGAGCGTTGAGCGTCGCGCGAACGAGGTTGTACGGATTCGTCGAACCGTACGCCTTCGCAACGACGTTGCGGATGCCGACCGCATCGCATACGGCGCGCATCGGGCCGCCGGCGATCACGCCGGTGCCTTCCGGAGCCGGCATCATGATCACGCGGGAAGCGCCGTGACGGCCTTCGACAGCATGGTAGAGCGTGCCGTTCTTGAGCGGAACCTTCTTCATCGCGCGGCGGGCGCGTTCCATAGCCTTGGAGACGGACTGCGGCACTTCGCGGGACTTGCCCGTGCCCATGCCGATGGAGCCGTCGCCGTCGCCGACAACGGTGAGGGCGGCGAACGCAAGAATGCGGCCGCCCTTGACGACCTTCGTGACGCGGTTGACCGCAATCATCTTTTCGCGCAGGCCTTCGTCCTGTTCGTCGACCGCAGCGTTTTTAGCTTGAACCTTTGCCATTTGCCAGCCCCTGCTTAGAACTTGAGGCCGGCTTCGCGCGCGGCTTCAGCGAGCGCGGCGACGCGGCCATGGAAACGGTAGCCGGAACGATCAAAGCCGCAGGATTCGATGCCGGCAGCCTTTGCCTTCTCGGCCAAGCGCGCGCCAACAATCTTGGCGGCGGCAATGTTGCCGCCACGGCCGGAAACGGCGGCGAGCTGAGCGCGCACTTCCGGTTCAACCGTGGAAGCCGAAACCAGCGTACGACCGTTGCCGGCCGAGATGATGCTGGCATAAATATGCAGATTGGTGCGATGGACCGTCAGGCGATCGACCTTCTGCAGCAGAATGCGAGCGCGCGTGGCACGAGCACGACGCAAGCGGCTTTGTTTCTTGTTGATCATCTTCTAACGTCCCAGATTACTTCTTCTTGGTTTCCTTGATCACCACGCGTTCGTCGGCGTAGCGGACGCCCTTGCCCTTGTAGGGTTCGGGAGCACGGTACGCGCGAATCTCAGCCGCCGTCTGGCCGACGACCTGCTTGTTGGCGCCCTTGATCACGATTTCCGTCTGGCTCGGCGTTTCAACCTTCACGCCGGCGGGCATCTGATGCACGATCGGATGCGAGAAGCCGAGCTGGAGGTTCAGCTTGTCGCCCTGAGCCTGAGCACGATAGCCCACGCCCACGAGCGCAAGACGCTTTTCAAAGCCGACGGCGCAGCCCTTTACCATGTCGCTCACCAAAGCGCGCATCGTGCCGACGTTCATGTTGGCAACTCGCGATTCGGCGGCCTGCTCGAAATGGAGATGTCCGTCGGACTCCGTGATCTTGACATCCTTGAGGATGTGCATCGTCACTTCGCCGACCGGCCCCTTCACCGTGATGCTGTCCGCGGTGAGCGTGCAGGTAACGCCTTTGGCGACTGCAACCGGATTCTTAGCAATACGACTCATTTCTCACTCCTCGGCATTAGGCGACGTAGCAAAGAACTTCGCCGCCGACGCCGGCAGCACGGGCCGCGCGGTCGGTCATCACGCCCTTCGGGGTCGAAACGATCGCGATGCCGAGACCGTTCATCACCTGGGGGATGTTGTCGTGGTTCTTGTAGATGCGCAGGCCGGGGCGGGAAACGCGTTCAAGGCGTTCAATGACCGGGCGGCCGGCGTAGTACTTGAGCGTCACGCGAAGGACGGGCTTGCCGTCGTTTGCGGAGACTTCGAAGTTTTCAATATAGCCTTCGTCTTTAAGGACCTTGGCAATGGCGGCCTTCAGCTTGGAGGACGGCATTGCGACTTCAGCCTTGTCGACCATCTGACCATTGCGGATGCGGGTCAGCATGTCGGCGATCGGATCACTCATGCTCATTGTCGTAATCTCCTCGCTTACCAGCTGGCCTTCACGAGGCCGGGAATGTCGCCGCGCATGGCGGCGTCGCGAATCACTTCGCGGCAAAGACCGAACTTGCGGAAGTTGCCGCGCGGACGGCCGGTGATGGCGCAGCGGTTGTGCAAACGAACCGGACTCGAGTTGCGCGGCAGCTTTTCGAGCTGTGCGCGGGCTTCCAGACGTTCGTCCATGGTGCGGGTAGCGTCGTTGATGATTGCCTTGAGGGCGGCGCGCTTGGCCGCGAACTTGGCCACGGTGGCGCGGCGCTTGGCTTCGCGGTTAATAAGAGCAAGTTTTGCCATTTTGCGTCAACCTCAGTTGCGGAACGGGAAATTGAAGCCGGAGAGAAGCGCCTTGGCTTCTTCGTCGGTCTTCGCCGTCGTGGTGATCGAAATATTCATCCCGCGGATAGCGTCGATCTTGTCGTACTCGATTTCCGGGAAGATGATCTGTTCCTTCAGGCCGATGTTGTAGTTGCCGCGGCCGTCAAAAGCACGCCCGGAC
Source organism: uncultured Sutterella sp. (assembly GCA_964624425.1). Taxonomy (GTDB): domain Bacteria; phylum Pseudomonadota; class Gammaproteobacteria; order Burkholderiales; family Burkholderiaceae_F; genus Sutterella. The sequence continues at coordinate 6,133 of CAZUXQ010000031.1, read as the reverse complement.
ACGCCGCGGAAGTCGCGGACGCGCGGGAAGGCAATCGTAACCAAACGGTCGAGGAAGTCGTACATGCGTTCGCCGCGGAGCGTGACCATGCAGCCGATGGGCATGTTCTCGCGGATCTTGAAGTTGGCGATAGCCTTGCGCGTACGGGTGATCACCGGCTTCTGGCCGGCAATCTTAGTCATGTCGCTGAGAGCGTTTTCAACGATCTTCTTGTCGTTCACGGCCTCACCAACACCCATGTTGAGGGTGATCTTGGTAATGCGGGGAACCTGCATGATCGTCTTGTAGCCGAACTTCTTCATCAATTCGGGGACGATCGTTTCGTGATAAAGAGAACTAAACCGAGACATCGTCACCCTCATTAGGCCTTGGCGCCGACTTCGGCGCCGTTCGACTTGAACACGCGGACTTTCCTGCCGTCGACAATCTTGAGGCCGATGCGATCGCCCTTGCCCGTTTCCGGGTTGACAAGCATGACGTTGGACTGATCGATCGGAAGGGTCTTGTCAACGAGACCGCCGGCGATGCCGAGCGTCGGATTCGGGCGGACGGCCTTCTTCACGACGCGGATGCCTTCAACGATTATGTGGCGGTCGTCGACGCGGGAAAGAACAACGCCTTCCTTGCCCTTGTCGCGACCAGCGATGACGACCACTCGGTCGCCTTTGCGAATGCGCTGCATGTCGTCAACTCCTCAATTAAATAACTTCCGGAGCAAGCGACACGATCTTCATGAACTGCTCAGTGCGCAGCTCACGGGTCACCGGCCCGAAAATGCGGGTGCCGATCGGCTCCAGCTTGTTGTTGAGAAGCACGGCGGCATTGGCGTCGAAGCAAATCTTCGAGCCGTCCGGACGACGGACGCCGCTGGCGGTGCGGACGACCACAGCATTGTAGACTTCGCCCTTCTTGACGCGGCCGCGCGGAGCAGCTTCCTTAACCGTCACCTTGATGACGTCGCCGATGTTGGCATAACGGCGCTTGGAGCCGCCCAACACCTTGATACACATAACCGAACGCGCGCCGGTATTGTCGGCGACGTCCAGTCGGCTTTGCATCTGAATCATGGTTTGAAAAATCCCAACTTATTCCACATTGGCGGATAGTATTGGTTCCCGTTTCGGGAAGAAAGGTTGCAGACGAACCCATTCCGAAGCCTGACGGACTTTGCCTGCCAGAGAAACGGGCTCAATCGCCACCCAAGAAATGCATCGCCCGGAACACCACCTGAGGCCTTCCGGGCGACGGCTTGCTAATATAGCGTAGCATCTACGATCTTTGCAAGCGATACGGCAAAAATTATTTTCTCTTTCTGCTCTTAGAGAACTTCAGCCTTCTCGAGAATCTTCGTCACGATCCAGGACTTCGTCTTGGACATCGGACGCGTTTCAGCGATTTCGACCTTGTCGCCCTCGCGGCAGCCGAGTTCGTCGTGAGCATGATACTTCTTGCTCTTGACGACGTACTTGCCGTAGAGCGGGTGCTTGACCTTGCGTTCGACAAGAACGCTCGCCGTCTTCTCCATCTTGCTGCTGACAACCACGCCCTGAAGAGTGCGGGTCAGCTTTTCAGTCGTCTGTTCCGTCATTTCGTGGTCGCCTTCTGAGTGAGAATCGTGCGGACGCGAGCGATGTCGCGGCGCGTCTGACGCAGCGAAGCAGTGTTGCTGAGCTGCTGCGTGGCCTTCTGCATGCGCAGCTTGAAGTGCGTCTTCAGAAGCTCCTGCAGTTCCTGCTTAAGCGCTGCTTCGTCCTTGGCGCGTAATTCTTTTGCCTTCATGTCGGTACTCCTACATTACATGCCGACCTGACGGACGACGAACATCGTCTTGACGGGCAGCTTGGCTGCGGCAAGCGCAAATGCTTCGCGGGCGAGCTGTTCGTCTACGCCATCCATTTCATAAAGCACGCGGCCCGGCTGGACCAAAGCGACCCAGTATTCCGGATTGCCCTTGCCGTTGCCCATGCGGACTTCGGCCGGCTTCTTGGAAATCGGCTTGTCCGGGAAAATGCGAATCCACACGCGGCCGCCGCGCTTGATGTGGCGGGTAATGGCGCGTCGGGCGGCTTCAATCTGACGCGCCGTGATTCGACCGCGTTCAAGCGTCTTCAGCCCGAATTCGCCGAACGAAACGTTGGCGCCGCGGGTGGCAAGACCGTAGTTGCGGCCTTTCTGATCCTTGCGATATTTGCGACGATTAGGCTGCAGCATCGTTATTCTCCGTCCTTAGCAGCCGGCTTGCGCGCAGCACGGTCCTGCTTCTCATCGTTGCGGCGTGCGCTGCGGCGCGCGCCCGGCCTGCCGTTGCGATCATTGCGGCGGTTGCGGCGGTCTTCACGGGGAGCCGGAGCTTCAGCGGCTGCGGCATTGCCGAGATTGTCGCCTTTGTAGACCCAAACCTTGACGCCGACCACGCCGTACGTCGTCTTGGCTTCAGAGAAGCCGTAGTCGATGTTGGCGCGGAGCGTCTGCAGAGGCACGCGGCCTTCGCGGTACCATTCGGCACGCGCGATGTCGGCGCCGTTGAGGCGGCCGGAAGACATCACCTTAATGCCGAGAGCGCCGAGGCGCATGGCGTTCTGCATGGCGCGCTTCATCGCGCGGCGGAACATGATGCGCTTCTCGAGCTGCTGCGTAATGCCGTCAGCTATGAGCTGAGCGTCGAGTTCCGGACGGCGGATTTCTTCAATGTTGACGTGCACGGGCACGCCCATCATCTTCTGAACTTCGCTCTTGAGAGCCTCAATATCAGCGCCCTGCTTGCCGATCACGATGCCCGGACGAGCCGTATAGATCGTGATGCGGGCATTGTTGGCGGGACGCTCGATTAGGATGCGGCTAACGCTTGCGTTGCGGAGCTTCTTGGTGAGGAAGCTGCGAACCTTCATGTCTTCCTGAACAGTCTGCGGATAGGCGCGCCCGACAGCATACCAGCGGGAAGACCAGTTGCGCGTAACGGGAAGACGGAAGCCGGTGGGATTAATTTTCTGACCCATGGTAAATCACCTTTCTTAGCTTTCGCCGTCGCCGACGGAAATGTAAATATGGCTCGTCTGCTTGTTGATGCGGGTGCCGCGGCCTTTGGCGCGAGCGCCGAAGCGGCGCAGCGTAGCGGCCTTTTCAACACAGATCTTCGTAACGACGAGCGCATCGATGTCGGCGCCGAAATTGTGTTCGGCATTGGCGATGGCGCTTTCCAGGGCCTTCTTGATGATCCCGGCGGCGCGCTTCTGCGTGAAGGTCAAAATAGCCAGAGCCTTGCCAACGGGCTTGCCGCGAACAAGGTCGGCCACCAAACGGCCCTTCTGGGCAGAGAGACGGACGCCGCGAACAATAGCTGTAGTTTCCATTTACTTACCCACCTTCTTGTCGCCAGCGGCGTGGCCCTTGAACGTACGCGTAAGAGCGAATTCGCCGAGCTTGTGGCCCACCATATTTTCGTTGATGTAGACCGGCACGTGCTGGCGGCCATTGTGAACGGCGATCGTCAGGCCAACAAATTCCGGAAGAATCGTCGAACGGCGCGACCAGGTCTTGATCGGACGCTTGTCGCGGCTCGCCTGAGCGGATTCAACCTTCTTCATCAGGTGCCCGTCAACAAACGGGCCTTTCTTCAGAGAACGAGACATTCTAGGCCCCCTTACTTGCGGTTGCGGCGCTGAACGATCATGGAATCGGTGCGCTTGTTGTTGCGGGTGCGGTAGCCCTTCGTGAGCTGGCCCCACGGCGTGACGGGAGCGCAGCCGGTGCCGGTCTTGCCTTCGCCGCCGCCGTGCGGATGGTCGACAGGGTTCATGGCGACGCCGCGGACCGTCGGACGAATGCCGCGCCAGCGCTTCGCCCCGGCCTTGCCGAGTTCGCGAAGGCTGTTTTCTTCGTTGCCGACCGCACCGATCGTTGCGCGGCATTCGATAAGAACGCGGCGGCTTTCACCGGAACGGAGGCGAATCTGAGCATACTCGCCTTCGCGAGCGACGAGCTGAGCGAAAGCGCCGGCGGCGCGGACGAGCTGAGCGCCCTTGCCCGGAAGGAGTTCAATGCAGTGAATCGTCGAGCCTACCGGAATGTTGCGCAGCGGCAGCGCATTGCCGACCTTGATCGGCGATTCCGGACCATTCATGATTTCCTGGCCGACGACAAGACCCTTCGGGGCGATGATGTAGCGGCGTTCACCGTCAGCGTAGAGAACGAGCGCGATGTTCGCGGAACGGTTCGGATCGTATTCGATTCGTTCGACCCGGCCCGGAACGCCGTCCTTCGTGCGCTTGAAGTCGATGATGCGATAGTGGCGCTTCGCGCCGCCCCCTTTATGGCGGCAGGTAATGTGGCCATTGTTGTTGCGGCCGTTGATGCGGTTTTTCTTTTCCACAAGAGCCGCCCACGGCTTGCCCTTGTGAAGCTCCTTGTTGACAACCTTCACCGCATGGCGGCGACCCGGGGAGGTCGGCTTGATTTTCACGAGAGCCATTACATCACCTCTTGTTCGAAGTTGATTTCCTGACCCTCGGCGAGCGTGATGTACGCCTTGCGGACGTCGCTGCGCTTGCCCATATAGCGGCCGAAACGCTTGCGCTTGCCCTTGAGGTTCAGAATTTGAACAGCGCTGACCTTCACGTTGAAGAGCAGCTCGACAGCAGCCTTAACCTCGAGCTTCGTAGCGTCAGGGACGACTACGAACGAAATCTGCTGGTGCTTTTCGTTGAGCATCGTGCTCTTTTCGGAGACGATCGGGCCAACGAGAACCTTCATCAGACGTTCCTGATTCATGCCAACATCTCCTCGATCTGGGCAACGGCAGCCTTGGTCACCACAACCTTGTCAAAGTAGATAAGGCAGAGGGGATCGGCAAAGCGCGGCGTTACAACGAGCACATTCTTGAGATTGCGGGAGGCGAGAATGAGATTGTCGTCGCATTCTTCATCGCCGACGACGATGAGGGTGCGATCCGTCAAGCCGAGGGACTTGAGCTGCGCAGCAAAAGCCTTCGTCTTCGGGAGTTCAGCCTTGATCGTTTCAACGGCGGCAAGACGCTGATCGGCGACGAGCTTCGAATAGATCGAAGCCATTGCGGCGCGATACATCTTCTTGTTGACCTTCTGGCTGAAGTTTTCGTTCGGCGAGTTTGGGAAGGCACGGCCGCCTCCGCGCCACAGCGGCGAGGACGTCATGCCGGCGCGAGCGCGGCCGGTGCCCTTCTGACGGAAGGGCTTCTTCGTCGAGTGATGCACGTCGCGGCGGTTGAGCTGAGCGCGCGTGCCGAGACGAGCATTCGCCTGGAAGGCAACCACGATCTGGTGCACCAGGGGTTCATTGTATTCACGACCGAACACGGCATCGGCGGCCTCAACCGTCTTTCCCTGTTCGTTCAGGAGATTCAGTTCCATTGTTTCGCTCCTTACGCCTTGATAGCCGGACGGACGATGACTTCACCGCCCTTGGCGCCAGGAACGGCACCACGAACCAGCAGAAGCTGACGTTCCTTGTCGACGCGGACGACAACCAAATTCTGGGTCGTGCGCTGCGCGTCGCCCAAATGGCCGGCCATGCGCTTGCCCGGGAAAACGCGGCCCGGATCCTGACGATTGCCGATGGACCCCGGCGCGTTCGTCGTCACGGAGTTGCCGTGGGAAGCACGGTTCGACGAGAAATGATGACGCTTGATGGCGCCAGCGAAGCCCTTGCCGATGGTCGTGCCGGTCACGTCGACCTTCTGGCCTTCCGTGAACATGTCGGCGTTCAGGGTCATGCCGGGCTTGAATTCGGCGACCTTGTCGGCATCGATATGGAACTCCTTGAGCATGGAACCCGCTTCGACGCCGGCCTTGGCATAGTGGCCGGCAAGCGGCTTGCTCACGCGCGAAGGCTTCTTGGAGCCGAACGCGACTTGGATTGCGTTGTAGCCGTCGGTTTCAACCGTCTTCACCATCGTGACACGGTTGTTCGACACGTCAAGCACCGTCACGGGAACGGAAGCGCCGTCTTCCGTGAAGATACGCGTCATGCCGATCTTGCGACCGACGAGGCCGAGCTTATCACTCATTGTTTTCTCCACCCCAGCTGCGATTGGCCGGGACCATTTAAGAAAATGCCCGTGACTGCATCCAAACAGCAAATGCAGCACTTATAGGGCAGA